>NZ_JCBANC010000018.1:0-106937 GCF_059760815.1 Achromobacter sp. 1012554356
TGGGGGAAGGCTCGCTTTGGGGCGCGGTGGGGGCACGTTTGCCCCATTTGTCTTGGGCACTGCTCAGCGTGAAGATGTCCTTGATGACCCATTTGGCCCAAGCAATGGACGTGCAGCCCCAGACGCCTTCGCCAAGCCTGGGTTGTGGGAGCCGACTGAGCCACCCCAGTGCTTCGAGTTCCTTGAGAAGACGATCAATGGTCCGTGTCGATACGCCCAATACCGTTGCAGGTCGGGTGCGCTTGAACAAAATGGGGGAGCCGAGCTTATCGAGGTCCGTATAGGTGATGAGAACCTGGACCAAGGCCGTCACTTTCCCCTTTAGGAAAAGCTGGGGGTGCTCTACTGCACGAGCACGGGCCTTTTTGATAGTGATGGGGAGATTAGGGGCGAACAGACGCCCTACGGTATCAATAGCCATAGTAGATCCACGTTTCCGTTGACAACACGAAGCCCGCGGCACTATGATTCGATCAACATTCCCTCCAAAGGATGTTGGAAGTTCCGTTTCACAGCCTGCGCCAACAGACTGAGCAACGAATCCGAACCGTAGTACCTACCAGCCCTCAAGACGCCAATCTTGAGGGCTTTGTTTTGGGCGAAAGGGTTTCAATCAAGCTTTAAACGTTTTCTGGTTCCCAATATGCAAGAAGGTCGGGGTTTTAGCCCGACCTTCTGGTTAATTCGTTGGTTAGCGCGCTATCCGTTTGGACTTTCCGCGAAAACCGCTGTTTTGTTAGCGCGCTAACCGCGCCAGTTCTTCATTTTCTTGGTTAGCGCGCTAACGGGATTTTCATCCGAAATTTGGTTAGCGCGCTAACGCTCTGCTCGGCAAACGCCGCAACCAAAATATTCCAAGAATGATGTGTTAGCGCGCTAACCGCCATCGCTCGTGCCACAAAGCGTCCGATTGGAAGGTGGTAGCCGCACTGCCACGAAGCTTGGTCGAGGTGCGCTCTCCGATACTTCATTTGTAAGGGCGCTCAGTGGGGAACGTCCTTGCAAATAAAGCAAACCTGAGGCCGAACCTCAGGTTTGAATTCCTTTCTCAGCCTTCGTCCCCCGTTCGGGACTTCTCTGTCAACGACTTCAACGCAATCATCAGTGCTTCCTGAACGTCATGGGCGTTGTACGGGACTTTCTTGTCCCATTCCACGACCACAGAGTTTTCCTTCCCCTTTGTCCGGAAGGCAGTTCGCCCTTCGGAGTCGAGTACGATGCGCGGCTCAACTTTGGTGTGGAACGGAGTGTTGCCCGACAGCTTTTGTTCGATCCAATGAATCAGCCCAGTGAGGGGCGAACCATCGATAAGGCGCACGACTCCAGCCGTCATAACCTCGACCACGTTCTCATGCGGATTCCCTTCGGCATCGCTATGGGCATCCAAGAACTTCTTCAGATCAGAAGCGACGCGGTACGAAAACAGTTCGGGGTAGTCGTCGAGATACTCCCGAACGGCTTTTGGCAACTTCACGAACGTGAGGCATTGCGAAATGCGGCCCCTAGAGACGCCAAAACGGTCCGCAAGTTCTTGATGGGATCCGACGATGCCGTCATCAAGCAGTGCTTGATAACTGAGAGCCTTTTCGTAGTCCGAGCGTGGCAACATCGAATCGTTGTCGTCCACCGCCATGAGGCGGGCTTCCTCGAACGAGACGTGCTTGATGTTCACGCGGATGGCGGTCCACCCGATCCGTTTGGCGGCATTGAACCGATGATTGCCGCCGATGATCTCGTACTTGTCAGTTCCCTCAACCGGCCTGACGAGGATGGCGTTCAACTGACCAGACTTCTGGAACTTGTCCGCAAGCCCCACCACATGCTGCTCCGAGAGGCGCAGTCGAGGTTGCAGCTTTGGGTTCTCAACGATGGCGGACATCGCCATCATTACGCCATCAGTGTCAGACTTGACCGTCTGAAGGCCAGCGATGGCGCTCGCGATTTCGGAGCGCGCAGACGGGCCGTCGTCGGCTTTAGCTTGTCCATCAACGGGCGTATCGGGCGATGGTTCCACGGGCGCAGCGCTGGGCGGTGGAGACATGCGCTTCGGGGGACGGACGCTGGCCGACGCCAGAAAGGCCTGCCCCAGATCGCCAGGACCAGTGGTGGGCGCGTCCTCTCCAAGCAGCTCGTCGATGTTACGGCTGCCTGGGGCGCGGTTAAACGGCCGTTTCACTTTTCCGCCTTCAGATGTTGGGTTACGTTTTGATACCATCGTCAGTCCCCAGCGATCTGAAGCCGGTTCTCACGGCCATTCAACTTGATCTTGTATCGGCGAATGAGAAACTTCGCCAGTTCAAGAATTGCTTGGGAGCCGACCGTGCTCGGTTGTCGTTCTACGCCCGGCAAGTTCTCTTTGGGAGCTTCCTCGGTAAGGCTGAACTGACGTGCAAAAACAGGGGCCGAGGGAATTGCCTCGGGGTACAGGAAGTCTTGGAATTCCTTTCGGAGTTTCTTCAGTCCGAGGCGGGAATCTTGGGACAGCCGCAGTGCGTTCGTGACGATCAACGGTCGCAGGTTGTGCTTGCGACCACGTTCATTGAGATCGTAGAGAATGTTCGCGAGGACGCGCAGGGCTTTGATGCTTTGCCCATCGGTGGTGACGGGCGTGATGATTTCTTGCTCAACGGCATTGAGCACGATTTCGGTCAGAATGGATGTGGAGGGCGCGGTATCGATGACAACGACTTCGTACTGCGAAAAGAAGTCGATGTGCTTCGCCATAAAGTCGGTGAAGGCTTTATCGGAGATCGACACCTTCCCCATCCACTTGATCGCATCGGCGAGCGTGATATCGGCGGGGATCAGGTCCAGCATGTTTTCAGCGTAGATCGACGATACGGCGTTGTCGAAGTCCACATGCTTACCTTCGATGGACTGGCGCATCAGCGCCCCCAGATGGATGATGTCCTCGTCAGCGGTATCAACGCCGAGCATTTCGGAAGCCGAACCTTGCGGGTCCGTATCGATGATCAGGGTCTTGTGCCCGTACAGCGCAAACGACACGGCCAAGTTGGTGGCCAACGTCGTCTTGCCGACGCCACCCTTGCTCGTGTGCGAAGCGATAACGACCGGCAATTCCTTCTTCTTGGGCGTCTTGCTGTCGATTCCCAGGACGTGCATTCTGAGCCTGCGGATGTCGTAAGGGGTGTACATCTGGTGTCCACCGTCCTTCTTTTCCTTGTCAGCAAAGAATTCCCGGAATTCACGGGCGGAGCCAGCGAAGCCTGAGAATGCCTGTGCCAAGCGGCTTTTCACCCCGAAATCACGCGGATAGTTCAGTGCTGAATGCTCATTCATTGCTCAGTTTCCAGAAATCGTTCGAGCGATGATACTGTGCGCGTGTTCAAAAAATCAAGCAAAGTCAAAAAAATTGAACATCGCCAAGAAATTGAGCCGCGTCCGCAGATCGTGCTGCAAAAAATTTAAGGGCCGTCGTTGGTTTGGGTGCCGCTGCCTGGAAACGCATTTGCGTTACAATTAGTGGCGGAAATATTGCGGAGTATAACGGCAAAAATACTGTTTTGCATAGATTTAATACATGATTATTGTCTAATCGTCCGCTGCCGCGCCCCCGGGGCCGCTCCCACCGGGGCCAGGAAAGGGGGAAGACCCCGTGAGCTACGGCTGACTATCGAGCGTGAGGATGACCACTGAAACGCCCGTCCCGGTGAATTGATCCTTGAAGACCTCGGTGTAGGTGTGTCGCATTCCCGCGACAAGCTCCTTGCCCTTGAGCGACGCGGGCAAGATTGCCACAATGCGCCCCCCAGGCTTGAGCCATTGCCCAGCGGCGTGAGCGACGTGAAGCGTGGCGCGATTGCCCGAGAACGGCGGGTTCATGACGATTTTGGAGTACCGCTTGGCGGGCAGGGCCAGAAAGTCGCCCTCGACCACGCTATACCCCTTGGCTTGCAGAACCGCGCAATGTAACTGCGAAATTTCCACGCAGGTGAGGTTTTCCTTGGGAAGGTAGTCAGCAATCCCGCCCTGGCCCGCGCTGGGTTCCAGAATGTCATCCTCGTCCGAAATGTCTGCCAGATCCACCGCGTGGCGAGCAAGGTTCTCTCCAGTGGCGAAGTACTGGTAGGAAATGTCGGGCAGAGTGCCCAGCCGGATGACCTCGTGAATCACCTCGGGTGCCGAGTAGTCGAACGCCCAGCCCCCATCCGGCAACTTCACGCCCCCAATCCGCGCCAGCACGTTTTCAGCCTCTTCACGGGCCTTGGCTCCGGACTGACGCTCAGCTTCTCCAGCGTACGGGAACGTGAGCTTACGGCCCGTCTGGTCGCTTCTGAGGCCATTCAGTTGGACGATGGCCTTTTCCGAGATCAGATCCGAACTCAGGTTGAAGGTCTTGACCTTCGGCGGAGTCTTGCGGAATCGGCTCGGTATGGCGTGCGGGTGCAGCTTGGCCAGGATGGCATTTAGCCGCCATGCCATGTCCGGATGAATCTCAACATGGACCGTCCCTTTCTTGTACAGCTTGAACCGGAAGGCTCCGCCGTCGAAGTCGTGCCACTTCCCAAACGCCTCGGCATTGTGAATTCGCGTGATCGAGTCATGGGTCACTTGTCGCGACGGCTGCTCGCGACCCATGAAAGCTGCAATGACGAAGCGCAGATCATGGATGAAAGCGATTTTGTCCCAATTCAGACTGCCATAGCTGCTGATGAAGTAGTCGAGGATCATCCGCTTGGAGAAGCCCTCCGGCGCATTGGTGACGTGGGTTCCGCTGAGACTGCGGAATACCCCATCGACGCGTTCACTGAAAAAGCGCTCGCGCTGAAGGACGAGATTTTGGAGGGTATCGAGAACCATGCCGCGCTCGAACGAGGGGGTGGTGTGCAGGCGAATCGACTCGTTCCATTCATTGCGCTTCTCGGCGGGCATGATGTCCAGTACGTCCGTCAACAGGATCGCGCGTTGCCAATAGTCGGCGTCGAGCGCTTTGACGGCGCTGGACGCGTCGAACAGACGGTCGAGCTGGATGGTCGCAGCCCAGCGGTCGTGTACCTGCGCCGCTTTGAAGAAGTAGGTCAGCGCAGCGTTTTCCTTGTTGCCCAAGAACCCGGCGATCCCGTGGATGGCATGTACGGCCTGCTCGTGCGCAATGAACAGCGACTCCAAGGGGGACCGAAGCGTCAGAGGGAGAGCGGATTCTTGCGCGTCCGACACAGGCTCTACGAGTTCGAATTCGATGGGCATGAAAGGATCCTCAGCTTTAGTGATAGGATCATTATAACCCATGTCGGGTGCGTACTTTCATAATTGCGCGCCCCCGCTTCTGGCTCACCCACCAACTGCATCGAAGCCGTGAGGGGCGCGATGACCGTCTAGCCGCAGATGAGCATGACTATCTCGTACTTGGTCTGTCAAAGAGCGCTCTCTCTAGCGTTCGCCAGGGTTTACTGGAGCCATCATGAGCAAGCACTACATCAGCAACATCGTCACCGAAATGGGCGAGTTCCAAGACTCCTTGCCGGAGAAGATCGAGCTAACGGTGGACGAGGCGTTGGCCCGTGAAATCGTGCGGATCTCCGCTTGGATTCACGATTCGGCACCGGGGGTGTTCGTCCAAACTACGGAAGTGGCCCGATGCTTGAGGCACGACCCCGACCTTACGCCGGAGCAGGCCCTTGCGGATTCTGACGGGAACGTCATGCGAAGCCATCAACAGCGGTTGCATATCGCTGCCAATTCGTTCATGGTTTCGGCATTTGTGATTGATCCGGATTGGGAGTCCGAAGTTCAGACCGAGTGGTTCCCAGTTGCTGGTTTGATTGAGCACTTCGGCCTGGACGCCTCACCGATACCCAGCCCGCTTCAGGCTTTCGCAAAGTCTGTAGCTGATTTGCCAATTTGGCACTTCAACGCCACGTCTCAACGGGACTGCGCGCCTAAGAGCTACCTCGACTCCCACCTCAAGTTGATGGAAGCCATTGAGACGGCTCGAAAGGTCATTCGTTCAACGTAACTCCCAAAACCCCTGCGCCAATTGGCCCAGGGGTTTTTTTTCGCCTAGAAGAGTGGACGTGTCCGAAAAAAAAGCCCTGACTCGAATGGAGTCAGGGCTTTCGTACTGCTGCTTTAGGCGGGATAGTCGCCAAAGTGCGCATTGAGCTTGTCGCGGATTTCGATTGCCGCGCCTTGCCAAGCAGTCGGAGGGATCGTGCTGTCCTTCATCGCAGTCAGAAGATCCTCTTGAGAGAGAGAGGCTACTTCGTCTGCGCGCTTTCGCAAAGCATCGAGCACAAAGGACTGAGCTACGGCCCCATGACGAGATAGCTGCATCACGTCCGTCACGATTTCTACGTTGGTTGGCGGGATGCTCCAGTCGTCAGTCGTTCGCTTCTGCAAAGGTCGCGAGCTTCCTTGAGGCATCATCGCATCGATATACGGCTTGGCCAGATAGAGCAAGGCGTCCCGTCGTTGCAATGAGCCACGATGGTCGGAAAGCAGTTGGTAAACCTTCCAAAATAGCTGCTGCGCGTCCTGATCGCGGAGTTCAATCGGCCCGTGGCTGTCGTCCAATGCGACGACGCGAAATGTCCACGGTTCGTTGGTCAGGAGAACACCATGGGTGTCGCACAGGTCTTGGGCGATCTGAACGATTTCGTTGAGTGTAGGCTGTTGGTTCATGAATGGCTTCCTGCGATAAAGCTTGGAGAGCACCAGAGAGGGTGATCTTTTCGGACCAAGTGTCTGATAGTCATGCTCATTGGCCGCTACGAAAAAAACGCCCTGACTCGAATGGAGTCAGGGCTTTCGTACTTCAGGTTCGGGAGCGGTTAGTCGCCAAAGTGCGCCTTGAGCTTGTCGCGGATTTCGATAGCGACGCCTTGCCAAGCAGCCGGAGAGATCGCGTGGCCCTCCATCCCGGCCAGCAGTTCCTCTTGGGAAAGATTGGCCACTTGGTCTGCGCACTTCCTCAGTACATCGATCACGAAGACTTGAGCCAAAACCCCAAACTTGGAGAAGTCCATCAGGTCGGATACGAACTCCGTGTTGGTCATACGGCGTTCCCCGTCATCATTTTCCTCTCGTAATGATTCCGAAGTAGGGTTGGCCATCACCGCGTCGATGTACGGCTTGGCGAGATAGAGCATCGCCTCGACGTGATCCAGGGAGCTGTCGTGCTGGGCGGCGAGGCGGGTGAAGTGCGTGTAGAACTGGTGTGCGTCCTGGTAATGGAGTTCCACCGGGCCATGCTGACCGTCCAGCTCGACAATGCGAACCGCCAGCGGGTTGAAGCTCACTTGCACGTCATAGTTGGGGCGCAGTCCTTCGGC
This sequence comes from Achromobacter sp. 1012554356, assembly GCF_059760815.1. Classification (NCBI taxonomy): domain Bacteria; kingdom Pseudomonadati; phylum Pseudomonadota; class Betaproteobacteria; order Burkholderiales; family Alcaligenaceae; genus Achromobacter; species Achromobacter sp. 1012554356. The sequence continues at coordinate 7,293 of NZ_JCBANC010000018.1, forward strand.
GATTTGAACGATATCAGCGAGTGCAGGTTGTTGGTTCATGGTTTGTTTCCTGTGATCAAGCTTGGCGAGCACCAGAGAGGGTGATCTTTTCGGACCAAGTGTCTGATAGTCATGATCAGTAGTGGCTAACAAAAAAGCCTCTACTCCCAAATGGGAATAGAGGCTTGTGTGGACTGCAAAAGGATCAGGCGGTTGCCAATTCCTTTTCCTTGCTCGCGTAAAAAGCGACCATGCGAGCTTTGATTTCGCTCACTTGTTCGAGCGCGGTGTCGTGCTGAAGCTTCACCGCGCCGGAGGTCACACGCACCTTCTGCGAAATAATAACCTGGCTGAAATCGTCCATGGGGAAGCTCGAAAATCCGCCACCTTCCTCAAGTTTCACGCGCGAAGCGGTGGTGGCGAGCATGCCCCCATTACGCTTCATGGTCTTGATTCGCAGGGCGTATCCGTCTTGCAGATCGATCTGCGTCGTTGCTTCCCAACCATAAAAGCCCTGTTGAACGTTAGACATTTTGTTCTCCAAACGGCTTGGCGAACACCAGAGAGGGTGTTCTTTGCTAGACCAAGTGTCTGGATAGACATGATCAGAAGGGGCTAGTCAGCGGGCATGCAAAGAAGAGACGAGCGTGTAGAGCATGATGACTACGCCAATCGCGGAAAACGCGCGACCGAACCACCGGGGAGTGGTCAGCCAGACATGGACTCGGGAAGCTTCCGAGAAGACGTGTCGGCTTGTTCCCCACACCAGCCCCAGCAGTGCGCCAATGAGGACGACGACCTCGGCCCCTCCTGGGTAGTCGTCTCCGAGCATCCAGCTCGCAACGCCTGCGGACAGAACAACCCCGAGAATGATGCACCCGCAACTGAAGGCGAACTCGGCGTTTCGGTCATGCAACCACCTGCACGCCCGATACCATCTGGAACCGACCGGAGCTGCGAACGCGAGGCAGCAGAAGGTGAGGGCCACAACCGCAGCAAAGGAAAGCAGCCGGGGGGCCAAGAATTCGTTCAGCGTGGGTATGAGGTTGTTGAAGGAACCGGGCAGCGCCTCAGCGAGTAGGGCCAGGGCAATGGTGTAGATGAAAGGTGCGCTCACCCGGGTTGTAGCATGGTCGCCCTCAACTAGACCAAGTGGGAGGCTAGGACTCGTCCTTTCCAGCGTTGGCGCGAGCGAGGGCGTCGTGTGCCCAGTGCCGCTCGCTGCGCTCGATGGCGTCCTGATAGCGACGTTTGTAATCAACGGGGTTAGCTTCGTGCGCACATGGCTCCAGGTTGATCCTGGCGATAGCCGACGCAGCTCGCTCGCGTAGAGGTCCGCCCCGGTAGTTCTCAAGCTCGCTCTTGACCGACAGAAGGGCCTTTTGGAGCCGTCTGATCTCTTTGAGTAGGTCTCGGGTGTCTGCCGTGGGGTTGCGATGGAAAAAAGCACGTAGCTCTTCCGCAGTTCGACGCGGCAGCGGGTTGAACGGGTCTGTAAGGTCGGGAGGGTAGTTCTTGGTCAGGATAAGCATACAGCTATTGCAGGCGCGCCGCGCCCAAGCTGTTACCCGCACCTTTTGCCAAATGTGAGGGCCAGCGCCTGCCGCCGTACACGGCGATGGCTCCGGCAATCTCAGAATCCCCGCTTCAGCCGCCGCGACGCGCGTTGGGCGCGGGGATAGAGACGCGTTAGACGACGCGCCCCCCCCCTGCTTCCCCATCGCCCCCTTGCCTATTGCGCCTGCGATGCGTTCACTGTCAGGCGACGAGCTGCTGTCAGGCTCTCGGGCCTAAAACTCGGGCAAGTTTTCGAGGTTGTCGCGCTTGCGATTGTTCGGATCGGTCGTGATGTAGATATCGTCGATCACATGAACATCAGCGCCTTTCTGGTACTTCCCGTTCTCCGGGTTCACGGTGCGAGTAATAAACGTCGCCTTGCCGAGGCGGATGAGGTCCGCGACAAATGCACGCGGCACCACGCGTACTTCGCCGATAGTTGTGCTCTTTTCCTCGCGCACATGTACTGCTTCGATGTGAGTTTTGCCCGTGGCGTAACGGACCTTGGTGATACAAAAATCAGCCATTACTGCTGTCTCCATAAGCGGCGGATTGCCGCTCGGAAAAAGTGGGGTCGAGTTTGTGAAATAAAAGGGGTTGACCCAAATTTAGAAGCATCACCCTGGTCGTTGGGCGAAAATACGGGCATTATCGACACACGCCACATTCGACAATTTGATCGAATTGACAAGGGGGCAACCTGACGATTGGCGTCGTGGGCACCTCAACGCAAAAGCCCCACCGAGGTGGGGCTTGCGCTTGAAGGGTGGGAAGACAGCCGCGATTCGTCGGGCGTACTAGGTAGCCACGACACAACGACCTATGGACCCGTGTGGTCTGCACAGCCAGAAGGATGTGCAAACTTAGCCGTTCCGGCAGCCTGGGCTGCCACTACAGGCAAAAAGAGGAAAAAATCGTGCTTTCCTCGCGGACTGCCTTCCCATATCGTGGTTTATCATAATATTTCTAATCGTGATAATCCTGCGGCGTGCAGGAGCATGCGTGCCCGGGACGCCGCATGAGTTATAATGAAATCAATGACTGACCGTCCGCAGCGTCCGCGCTGCTCCTAGGAGAAAATTCGTATGTATGTACGACTGTGGCTGAAGACGATATCGTTCCTCTGGATGGCGTTCGTCGCGGTGTACGGCTGGAGCTTGGTCTGGCGAACGTGGAATGACGACAGCGAACCCTTCACAGGGGCCGCAATCATTTTGGTGACGCTCGTCGCAACGTTTGTGGGCTGCTATGCATTTCAGAGCCTATTGCACACCGTGCGGGTCGAAGCGGGCGCTCGCAAGCGGTGGGCCAATGCGATGCAGCGAGATCGAGAAAAGCACCAGTCCCAGTGGGACGCTGGCGCAAAGGACTCACTCAGCGCGTCTCGAAAAAAGTTCATTGACGGGCTAGGGAAACGCTCAAGCTGAGCGGAACGACATCGACGACGCGGAAATGGGCTGGGCCTGTATCAGTGCGGAAGACGATCTTCAGTCCAGATTGAAAAGTTTGGCGAACAAGGAGGTGGTATGGTTTTCAGAGTGTGGCTGAGGGTTATCGTGGGGCTGGCGGTGACTCTATACGGCGCAATCGGGACGTGGCGCTTGGTTGCTAAGGGTGGAGTGGACTCTCTCGACATCATCGCAGTCGGGTCGGTAACGGTTGTCGCAGCATGCATGACCGGCTACGCGGCATGGTGCTTGGTTTGGGCGATCAGGGGCCAAGCGGGTTCTCGCCAACCGGACGGGCAGCGCCTTGGACGCTGACCCGCCAGCGGTCGCCTAGTCGGCCATATAGCGTCGTAGTAATTACGAATGGCCCGGTCCCCCCGGGCCTTTTTATGAGATTTCGCTCGCTGATGCTACAGACCGAGTAGCCGATCCACCGCAGCTTTCAGACCGTTGGAAACCTCGTCTACCGAGGTGGCGGCGCGCGGTGTCTGCCGCAGTTGTCGAAGCTCACGCTCTAGGGTTTCGGAACGCGCCCGCGCGTTGGCGGCGGACTGCCTTTCAAGCTCGATGGCGGCCTGCTGCCTCTTCGCTTTCCCAAGCTCGACCTCCAGCGCAGCTACCTTTTCTTGAGCGCGCGCGAAGTTCTCGCGCCACTCTTTCGCCTCGTCCGACATAAGCTCGGTGACACGGCTAAATTCCAGTGCGTCCGCGTCCGCCAGTACGCGAATCTCGCGGCGGAGGCGGTCGGCGATGAGCGCATGCGCATGGCGCGCGGTTTCTGAGAGAGAAGGGAACTCTGCGATCACCCTCGCTGCGACAGCTTCAAAGAAATACGGGTCGTGCTGCGGATCCTCGACGCGCAGCATTGATGCGGTTGAGGGCGAATCTACAGTGTCCCAGCGCATCGTCTTGTTCAGACACATGCACACCGCGAAACCGCCCTGGTCGTCACATAGCGCCAGGGCAAAGATCGGTTCCACGCCTTCAGGATTGAGAGGGATAACTAAGCAGGCGACCGACCACAGATCCCCAGTGCGGACCTTTGCCACCTCAAAAAGATTCTGCTGAATTTCGGTCGCGGAGGAAAAACCAAAGATCGCGGCTCCGGAGCGGTCGTCGGTCCACATGATTTCCTCAGGGATTGCGCTTCGGACCGCAAAGCGGAAGATGTGCCGCCGACAAGCGTCGTAGCGTGCTAGGTTGCCCAGCTCGTCCAGTAGACTGGGGCCTTCCTTTTCCATCACCTCCCTCAACCGGTGAAGTTCGGGGTGCCGGGCAAAGAAGAGATCCGGGTGGTGTACATGTTTTTTTGCTGCGGGCGGCTTACGACGGCTTTGGGTGCGCGATTTCTTTCCCATGGTCCTAACTCAAGCTGTTATCGAGGTGGGCGGGCAGCGAACCAACGACGGCTCTCTGAGAACCCGTATCCCAGAAGAAGTAAAGCCGGAAGCAGTAGCGTTCGTCGCGCCCCCCTCCCTTGAGTAGATGAAGCCCTAGAAAGTGGCGTCGTTTACCCCATACGACAAAATACGCCTCGCCCTGTTCGCCCGCGATGCTTGGGGATACCGACCCTTCTAGCCTGAGGCCGGATTTCATCAACGCGTCGGAAAAAGCTGCGTGGTCGATGGTGCCAAGCCTCAAGTCTCGATACGGCCCGGCTAGTAGCTCCAACGCCGCGCAGATCAATGCTGGATCTTCATACAGCGATTTTTTTGCTCCGGCCCGTGCCCGGGGCAGCACGACAATTCGTTCTTCATTCTGCGCACACCATTCCCCCAGATCGTCGAGCCTCCACTGGGTGTCAGAAACGTCTTCAGCCTCCTGGCCTTTTGTGGACGAGTGCTGCTTAAGCGTCCTGAGCTGGGCTTTGACCCGACGCACCTCGTCGCCCTGTTCCGCCAGTAGCTCCTTTAGGTAGGCGATCTCAGCTTGAGCGCTTTCGGACTCGCGATCAACGATTGTGACTCTCCCGGCGCTTGCGAGAAGTGCAGTGAGCGACGTGAACGAAGGCAAATCGTCACATCGGTCATCGAGCCGGAGCCATGGCCGAAGCGGGGGTGGGATCTCGGTCGCGCAACCGTAGGCAGCCATTCCAAGCTGTGGGGGCGCTTGAGTGGGCGTGATTAAAAACGCCTCTAAAACGTGGTCGTGCTCCTGCAAACGGGCGGCAAAAAAGCCTTCGTCAAGGTGTCTGGCCACCGATAGCGCACCGCGCGCCGTCTTCGTCTCCGATATGTCCGGACTCGCCCCGTCCGCAGGAACCTCGAAAAGCTTCGCCAACGCTTCGTAAACCGCCAGATAGTCGGTTTGGTTCACCTCGGTCCTGAATTTGCGCCACCCCATGCACGGGCCTCCCAACAATGATGCGGGAGTATTGCACGCGGCATCAGCCATCGGAAAGCGAGGACACGCCGCACGACTCTCTGATGGTCAGCATCTGCTCCAGCGCAGCACCAAGCAGCCAGAGTGCTGTCATTTAGCCGGAAGTGCCGCGCTCACTGCCTGTCGGAGCCTCTGCGCCTTGCACCCATTGCAACCACCAGCCCTGGTAATAACGTCGGCCTTCGACCTCTTCGAATCCGCAGACCATCATTCCCCTAGCAGAGTTGAAGGTCAAAAGTTGCGGATCAATCAAATCCGGGATGTGGTGAGGCCCGGTCCCAGTGACCAAGGTCATCACCCGGACTTGACGGCGCAGATCGGAGTGCTCAATCGAGTAAGTGCGGACCGATCCGCGCACGGGGGGCGCAGGGTCATTGTCTCGGCGCTTCTGGCCCAGATAATGCGTCCTAACAACAGAGCAAAGCATGGTGCTGCCAAGATGTAGCTGTACGAATATACAGTATAGAACAGCGACACCGGTTCACGGCATGGCGGTGGCAATCAGCTTCTCGGAGGGGAAGGGCACCAAAAAATCGCGGCTCTCATCAGCGCTGGCCGTAAGCCAGTCGGCATAAGCGCCTTCAGGCAAGATCGCGACCATGCGCTTTTCTTTGCCCGGTTGGTGGTAATGCTTGAACAGGGGATCCTGATCCGCATTGATCGTGAGCATGGTGTAGCTGTCGCGCCACTGGCCCGATGCGTCTCGGTAACGGTCCCATAGCCCGGCAATGCCCAACGGTGCGCCATCGGCCCGCGTGAAGCGCGTGGCGATGGCCTTGCCGGACCGCCAGTCGGGTTCAAAGATGGCGTCGGCGGGGATGACGCAGTGCTGGGCGCGACGCCAAGCGCTGCGAAATGTGAATGCACTGGCCACTCGGTCGTCTCGGGCATTGAAGGTAGCCAACTTCTCAGCGCCGACCAGGGCATTCGGCCCGGTCGATGATGAGATCAGACCCCAGCGACCAATTACGGCCTCGCGCTCGGGCACAGCGTCGTCGCCAGCCTCGTGCTCCGGAGGTCGGCGCACGAACAGGCCCTGGTAGCGCGGCCACATGTCGTACTTGCCGATGGGGGGCGCGCCCCGGACGCCAAATCTCTCAAGCAGCAGATCCGCATCTTTTAGGGTCTGGTAGTGGCTGCACATAAGGTTCTCCGTGCGTGCTTGAATGGAAGGCGGGGCGCGCATGACCACCATGCGGGGCGGAACGTGCAAACGAGCGGAATCCTGGATTCATGACGCCAGAACCCTTACAAGGGATGAGGTGCCTGACTGCCGGTTTCCGTCGCTAAGCCATTCCGGACACTGCTCACCGAATCGGCCTCAGGCCGGGGCGGGGCGAGGCGAGAGCGTGCCGACCTCCATCCGTTATAGCAAAGCTACCGCAAAGCGTCCGCTATGTTTAGGATGCCTGCGGCTAGGCACATACACGCAGGGATGAAGGGGAGGTGCATCACCACCACGGCGATCTGCTCGTAGGTGTTCAATGCATGGAAGTCGTCGAAGATCGAGTGCATTGCCAAAGCCGATACAAACCATAGGATGGCGGCGAGCATGCACAAGGCGAGTAAAGTCCTCTTGGCCTTCTGCTCGCCATGCTCGGGCAGGTGGTCTGCAAGGCAGCAGGCCCACGCCGCCACCACAACCGCAAAAGTCCCAACCGCGATGCTTCCCCAGAACTGCCCTCCTATGGCCACGAGCCAAAGCAGGGTTTGGTGGTGATCGATGATCACGCCAAGCAAAGCCAGTACAACGACTGTTGCAACAATGCCGATCCCCACTTTCATTGCGCACGCCCGCGCGGCCTGGGGAAACGCGAACCGACTTTCGGCGGTGTAGGGTGAATTGCTCTTAGCCATTTCAAACTCCAACTAGATTGAGGTGGTTAGGTGTCAGACGAGGGTTCCAGCCTCGCTCAACACTCATTTAGCTTTCGAGGTGGTCGCCTCTTAATATCAATCGTCATCCCACGGGACTACGAATTTCAGCACCGCTGCCATAAGGGCAATGGCGGGGAGGCCGTGCATCGCGACCACTGCAACCTGCTCGAAAACACCCAACGCGTCAAAATCATCAAACGTTGAGTGCATCGCAATAAACGCCAACAGCCACAGCCACGTAGCGAACACGCCCACACCAGCCAATAGGCCTTGGATCTTTTCCCGCTCGGGAAGGTGATGGCTAAGGCAGCCAGCCCACGCCAACGCAGTTAGCGCGAAAGTTCCAACCGCCACGCTGCCCCACAGTCGCCCCCCTAGGGCCAACATCCAAAGCAGACTTGTCCAAAAACCCTGGAGGGCGTTATGAACCGTTTGGCGGTGTTCGAGGGCCACACCGATCAGTGCAAAAAGACTGACGGTAACGAGAAGGCCGATCCCCACTTTCAGGCCGCACGCCCGAGCGGCTTGAGGGAATGCGATATCACTCTCGGCGGAAGAGGGTAAAGTGCTCTTAGCCATTTCAAACTCCAACTAGGTTGAGGTGGTTAGGTGTTGGGCGGGGGTTCCAGCCTCGCCCAGCACCGTCTAAGGTTCCCGCTCCGGTCGCAATGCGCGTCACACTCAGGATTGCGGCTATCGGCAGGTTTAGGTGTATTGTAACCCATGTCGCGAGCGTTGGCGAAAAGGCGGCAACTGACCACTTCGCCAGGTAGGGGGCAAGCCTGGGCGTCATGTGCGAACCGGTCGCGCCCTGGCCAGGAGGGTTCGCGAGAGCGCTAAAACGGCGTGCTGGATGGATATACAGCACACAAGCGGCCCGTCTTGTTATGCGCTTGTCGCTATGGATGGGCGTGATGTAGCGACATAGACGCGCTGATGTGGGACAATAATTGCATGGAAAAACGCGCACCTGCCAAGCTCTCGACGAAAACCGCAACCCGGTATTCGCGGGTGACGCCTGCCGCAGCTAAGCCGAAGGCTGGGAAGAAGCCATCTATAGTGACTGTGCGGGCCAAGAAATCTTCCCTCCCGAGCCGAATCCAAGTTCTCAAAACCGTCGTGCCGAATGGGAACCCCTATGACATCGGCGTCGAGGCCACCTTGAAGGCCTTGCGCCAATCCGGCGTCCTCACCGCTGCTGGGAAACTTGGCAAGACCTTCCGGTGAACGCCGGGCATCTAGTTATTGGCTATCACGGCTGTGATGCCGTAGTCCGGGATGATCTAGTGTCCGGACGACTGGATGGACTGACCCATAGCGCGAACCCCTACGATTGGCTCGGCCCCGGCGCATACTTTTTTGAAGGCGATCCCGAACGGGCGTTGAACTTCGCAGAAGCATCCCGCGCCCATCCCGAAAAGATGTATACCAAGCAGCCAATCGTGACCCCGGCAGTCGTGGGGGCTGTCTTGCGGATCCACAACTGGCTGGATATGACGACCCAGCACGGTATTCGCGAATTTTCCTTCGCGCATGACGCAATGCTTAAGGCGTTGGCGGCCAACGGGGAAGCTCCGCCCAGAAACGTGCCAGCACGGGACGATGACGCCGATATCTTGCTTCGGCGCTTGGACAACGCGGTTTTCACGCACTTGCATACGGTACGAGAGAAGCACCTCAACGCGCCGCCGTATCAAGCAGTCAGAGGTGCATTTCCTCAAGGCCCTGCCATTGCAGAGAACTCTGGATTTCGCCGCGACTCGCATATTCAGATCGCCGTGCGCGACGATGCCTGTGTCGTCGGATGGTTCATGCCGCCCGGGTCGAAGCTGTTGGCTCAGGATGTCTACGAGGAATTGGCGAGGGAACTGGCCAAGGCAAAAGCTGCCGCTGGAGCGGCGCGTAAACCTCGCATAAGAGCGCAACGATAGCCGGATAAACGAACAAAAACCCCGCGACTTGTGCGGGGTTTTTTGCTTCTGCGAATCAGCAGGGATGCAAGACAGAAGGGGAGCCAGGGTATTGAATCGCCGGGCGTTGTGGTGGCCACGGCACAACGGTGTCCAGCCGTAGCATTGCACCCAGTGGGCGCAATGCCTAGCCCTTCAGGAGAGCCGAGACGGCTCGCTCCATTACAGGCAAATGGTATTTTGGGACCGTGCTTGTCATCGCCACCCTGCCTCCCCAATACATATTATATCTCGATGTAACTACCACCGCAGCGTCATTTCCGGGCGTGATTTGTAATGTGCAATACAGCCAGAGCTTGCCGCAAGCCGTTCGCGCCATCAGCGCGGATCCGCACCAGGGACTGTGGATGATACAAATGAAAAGCCCGACCTCATGGGTCGGGCTTAGCTGGTGGCCGTAACGACAAGTTGGCAAGGGGGAACTGACCTTCCAGCGGCGGCGTCTAGGGCATAGCGCCCGTTTCGACTGTGCCCGTCATGACGGACTCTAAACGCAGGGACCGAACTTGCTTTGCCTCAGCTTTGTGGCGTCGGGTGCGGAACCTTGAGCTTTTACAGGTTCAATAGCCTCAAGGAAATAAGGGAAGCGAGCAGCTTACCCATGGCGTTCTCCTTGAAACGTGCTCCGAGCGAACTGCTCAGAGCGGGTAGGAATTCTAGCGCAGGGGATCGTTTGCGGCAACGGATCGAGGCGTTGGCATCGACTCGACAAACGTTCGCACAAGGGGGCGGTGATGGTTCATAAATTTGTATTGCGCAACGCAAAGCGAATTGGTCGTCTGAGATCCCTCGCCAAGCCATTGATTTTGCTCGCCAAAAATTGTAGCTCCATCGATTCCCCCTATTTTTTCGTTAAATCTCGCATGTACTATTATATAAGTTATGGGAAAAACGACAGTGATGCGTTTTCGCACAGAGTGCGATTTCGCGCAGCAAGCCCGTCTTTTTAAGACAATAGCCGTACAGTTTTTAAGACGCGGTGGTGAACTGTGCAGATAGGTATCTCGGCAGCCGAAGGCGTCATCGGCGGGTCGCCTCAGAAAACGGAAATCGAAGCACGAGTGGAATTGGAACTCTCCGACATGCTGGCCGTGGTGATGGCACTCACGCCAGCGGACTTCTGCAAGAGCCACCCATGCCGATCACACGGTATGGCAAGACGTGTACCGCCCCAGCATGCAGGCGGGCGACGTTTAACTGAAACTGACGGTTAGGGAGCTGGGGGCGCAGTAAGCCGGGCTACCCACTTGGCCCTTTCTATGGTCCAGGCTGCGCTGGTGTAAACCCGCGTCACGGCCCCGGGGCGACATGTCAAGAATGAATACGACTCGCGATCAGCCATGAGCACGTCAGGCTCCGCCAGAAAAGCAACGCAGGCCTTCCGAAGGCGTCGTGTCGAAATGTAGGTTTTCCAGGAATGGCGAAAGAAGCGCCTCATCGTATTCGGCCCCTCCAGAACATTACGCGGGTCGTCTAGCCTTGCTATCCCGGGCTTTTGGAGTAGGTGCATTTGTATCGCTGGGAAATCCAGCAACGCCTTTGCCAGCTCACTCCGGAACACCGTGCCTCGCATCTCTCGAAATGCGAAGAACGCTCGGGTCAAGGAGGCAAATGCTGATGAGTCGTTATCAAGCGCGGCTAGCGCTCGGCGTGCGGCTTCTTCATCGCCCGTGTCGAGAAATAGGAACGGAAGGCAGTAGCACATGTGATACGCATCATCCGTAGCCCTCCTTTGCAGCTTAAGTGCCGTGGAAAGAACAGCCGCATAGTCTTGTTGAAAGTTCAGAAGCCCCATCTGCTCATCCAAGAGATCCAAATAGATCCAGTTGCTATCTGCATCCAGGGAGCCATCGAAATACTTCGGTATCATCGATTCAGCAGCATCTACAGCGCGCGACACGTCCACCAACTCGGTCTTCAAATCACGGTCAGACAGAAATTTTTGCCTTACGGCTGCCCCTAATAAGTAATCGGGGCGCTCCGCGAGAACAGCCCTTAACTGGTCGCAAGCGAGCGTGTATCCAGGACAATTTTCGTTAGACTTAACAATAAGATCGAGGCGAATATGGCCAGCCAAATCTTCACACGCTGGCGTCGGGACGAATTCTGCCCAAACCGCCTTCCCCGATGCGTCGCGGGAAACTTCGAAGGTGTAAAGAGCCGGATCAATGGCACCGCAGCCGAGATCGGGGCGACCTTGCGGGTGATCCAGCTTTTGCTGCCCGCTAAGCGGTAGGGCCACGCCATCGATCAGGGTGGAAGCAGGGAGTCCACACAGGAACGCAAGACGCGTGCCGAATTCGGTGAAGCTCGCGAGCTTTTCGTCAACGGGCATCTGTGGTTCGTCATGCAGGTCCACCAAGAACGCAATGGATCGCATGCTATGACGCCAGTCTTCGTAATGTCGCCGTGCTGCGACCACAGAAGCACTGGAAAGACGTGCGGACAGGCTGTGCCATGAAGCGAAGTCGAGCGCCTTCGCGACAGCTTCTAAAGCTTTTGAACGGGACAAGCCGGTCACGTTTGCGACCAATTTGGCAGCTAACTTTACTCGCCGTGATATGAGGCGCGCGTCAGCAAGCTGGCGCGGGTCAGGATGCCCGCGAGAACTTTCATTCGACACGAACATTCTCCATGCAGGCTGAAGATAGGCTGTCCGCTCGTCCAGCGCCTGCCAAGAGGTGTTGGGAACTTGAAAAATTATTTGGGCCGCTGGGGATGCTTCTCCGTTGCAGACGCAAGGCGAGCGACGGCCACCAGAAGTCACTTTACACCAGGACGTGCATAGATGGGATTCTCACCGAGCGCGCGACGCGCAAGCTGAGTACTCCGAGGTTTACTATGTCATCCGCAGCCAGCGAACCCTTAGAGTCCTAGAGACGCTGGGGGCTATCAGTTCGTGGCCAGGGATGAACGTCTTTCGCCCGGGTAAGGCGTAGTTTTGCCCCTGTTTTTCCGACCGCGCATATCGTGAGATTGGCCTAACGCACCCCGGGCCGAGATTGGAGGAATCGCCGCTATTTTTGCTGAGATTTGAGCGGGTACTTGGGAAGGGCTGCTCGCAAAAGATCGAGTACTGGTTGGCGACCAATCTTAGTGACCGCCGTCTGAAAGTATGGACAGTTTTCCGAAACACTAAATCGCTCAATCCGAATGAACCAACCCTTGCTAAAGTATTCCTCAGCGGGACGATAGTGGATCGCATCGTCGCCTTCGTACTTCAACAAAACGCCTTCGGCGGCAAGCACCCGCAGTACGCGTTGACCATTGGTGCCCAACGCGTAGCCGATATCGTTCGACGAGTAATATTGTGGCTCGGTTTCGTCAGCCGTAGCCTCACTTGCTGGAAGATTCGTCGCGGCTGGGATGAAATCCTTGAGCGCGCCGCCAAGCACAGCGCCCCGCAGCACCCCTTGCGCGTACCCTTCCGTAAAGCCAATCTGAGCGGCCTCCCGTTCTCCAGGAGTTCCATACTTTAGGTATTCGTCGTACGTGTCACCGAGTGTCTGGCGGGCGTTGTTTTCTGCAATCATCGTTATCGAATGGTGTTGTCGTCAGTTGCACGGATCAAGTGGGCGTCTCGCAATCCAGCCCTGTGGTTCATCATTGCCAGTTTGCAGCTTGCGGTACTCGGCCACTGCGAGTTCCGCTTTGTTGTAGCAAAACCGCTGCCCCCATCCCCAAAGCGAGAGATCCATGTAGATAGCTGTCGTGTAGAGCAAGCGCCCGATACCGACAATGGTTCCGTCGTCCAACTGGCGCACGTCCTGGTACGACCCTCCGCCCATGGCTTTGATGTCGTCCAAGAAGCTATGTGAAGTGCGTTCTGATGTGTTCATGCTTACTGCGTCCAGGGCAAGTCGAGTTCCGTCGCAGCTCAATGGCGATGCGCGATACTCATGCGCCAGCGCCCTTCCCTCGCTGGTGCATGGCGACGGCCCTGCGGATCTCGGATTTGACGTAGGCCTCTACTGAACCGTGGCCACTGTTCTGCGCGACCTGTTCCGCAGCGCGGTTCCACCCGATCACTACGTTGTCCTCCCAAGGTGAGTGCGGAGGATAGCTCTCCCATGGAAAAGGCTTGATCACTATTGAATAGATTCCACAAGGCCCGTGGTAGGGATTGAAGAGCACAGCGATCGGCACATCATCTAAGTCAGGAAGATCTGCCTCAACAACCAGATGTTCGGTGCGTAGCGCCATTCCCCGCTCTACTTGGACGATTGATGAACTGCCAGGGGAACATTGGGCGCGCTCAAGGCTGAAGGCGCGCTCGAATCTTGACCGACCTCCGCGACTACCGGCCCTTCCGTCTCAAGGTATTTGGAAAGCGCCGCAACAGCTTCACGTACATACTTCGGAACGCTTCGTGCGCGGTCGTACGATTCAATCAGCCGCAACTTCGCTGCATCGGACATTTCGGGGTGTCCCAACCCATCCGCGACCGATTGCGCCGTGGCCACAATCTCTGCGTGGCGTCTGCCCTACTTCAACGCGCACCCATGCTACGAGGCGGCGCAAATGATTGAGGTCTGATCTTTTCATAGAGGTCTTTCTCGGGGCGAAGGGTCAAAAACGTGCGCCTGGGCTGATGAAGACGACTTGGCCTGAAAACAGGTCGATGATGCGTCGAAGCCCTTCGCTTGCAAGCGAATGAGCCTCTTCAAGAGTGTCCGCACGGGCGAATGTGTCCCAACGCCACTCGTGATCCTGACGCTCGATCAAGTAGCGCTCCAGCTTCAGCAACGCGAACACTTCCGCCAGAGCACCCGCTTCCAGCGCTCTCACGCGCTGCAATAGGTGGTGCTCTGCGTGAGACGCTACCATCGCGGGCGCGCTGCCCTTCCCGGTCAGAATCCAGTTCGCGTCAACACCGTAGCACATCATGAGATTGAGTAGCGAAGTCCCGTTCGGCAGCAACTCGCCTTCTTCCCAGCGGCGGATCGTGGTGCGATTCACTCCCAGCCGCTCTGCGAACACGGCCTGCGGTGCGTCCCCGCGAACCTGACGAATGCGAGTGCCGATTTCAATGGAATGTTTCACTAGCGCCTCGCTGAAGCCTTGGCAAAAAAAGGAAGTCTTGCGGAAGCCTACGCCTCCGGCATCGCACCGATCTTAGACGGGACTCACCTAAACACCTAAGGCACCATGGGATTCATGTTCCACAGCACAATCGAGCCGAAGGCCAATGCCATAGATCCAAACGCCGTCACCAGGCTGTCGGTCCGGCGCGAGTTAGGCCTGAAGCTGATCCCCAGGCCTATAAAGCTCACAACCAGCATAAAGATGCCGATCCAATGGGTAGCCACGAGATTCATTTGTGCTTCCATAGCAAATTGTTATTTTAACCCATCAAAACGAGCTAACTTTGATCTTGCTCAGCCATTGAGCTGGGTTTGCGGGTGTGGCGTTCTTGCGCCTTAGACGCGGGCCTCATCCGGTGTATTGGACGCGCTCGGATGGGACGGGCTGGTTTGTGGCGGCGTCAAAGTTGGCAGGCTTTTCACGTCGAGCAGCGCGGCAGCGACGGACAGCATGCAAAACGCCACTCCGAGGCCAATGAAAAACCGTCCCGTTCCCACGCCATACAGGATTTGGAGGCCTCCTGCCCCGATGAGCAGCCCTCCCATTGCCAAAGGTGCAATGAGCAGGAAATAGTCAGAAAAAAAGTCCATCAGTGTCGCTCCTTGAGCTAGCTATTATAACCCATACCAAGCCATGAGGCGTGCTTTAAGGCTGAAAGCGCTTCCCGTTGGTTCGATGTGAGGAAGCGCTGCGATGCCAGCGTGCGCGGCGACGACAAAAGGTCGGGTATGCCCGACCGTTCGACGCGTCGTGTCGGACTTAAGGGGTATGTCCGAACACGTAGTCGAAGGTGACGATCACGCTCAAGATCGAAGTCGCGAAGAACAGGATGGAAATCGCGACCCAAGCTCTATCCTTAACCCCGATGCGACGCAACACTGCGCTACAGCGATACGACTTCCAAGCGAGAAGCAACGGCGCGAAGATCAGAAAGGCAAAAACGAAGTACATGACGCTCACCAAAGTGATGCTCATTATTCCGTTTTGTCCGCAGGAGCGGGACGGCCCTGCTGATCCCGCAAGTATTCGTCAATGATTGCGGAGATCACCGGGCTGAGCGCTTTGCCGAATGCTGGTTTGAAAGCCTCAAGTCGATCCATAGTTTCCTTGCGAGTTCGGAACTGGAAGGACGTTTGCTTGTAGATCACCATGTCGGCTGGCCGGTGGTCGCCGCGAGGTTGCAACGCGTCTTCGTCCTCGAAGCGGCTGAAATACCATGCCACCATCAGGTTGATGAGGCCATTGAGGCTGCGGTCGCTTTCAGCGGCGCGCTTGCGCAGCTCGACCTCCTGGTCCGGGTACATGCGTATGGAGCGCGACACCATGTCGGGCTTGCCGCTGAAGGTGCTTCGCTTCACGCTGCGCTTCCAGTCCGCAGTAGACGACGGCGACGCCTTGCGCTTAGCCGCCTGCTTTTTTGCAGAGGTCGCGGTCGAGGCGCTTTTCGCAGGCGTTTTCGCGCTGGACGCGCTCACCTTGGTTGCGCGCACGGGCGGCTTAGCCTGCGAAACCTTAGCAGGACTCGCGGGCGAGGTCTTCTTGCGCGCAGCTTTAGCTGCGCGAGAAGCGGGCTTCGTGGACGCAGCAGCTTGCGCGGACACCTTTCCTCGCTTTGCAGCGGAGGTCGAAGTGCTCGTGGTCTTCTTCTTATCTTCGGCTTTGGTCATTCCCTACTGCCCCATTATTGCGATTCAGACTGGTGCTTCAGAACGGCGTACCGCAAGATGCTGTTCACCGAAAGAGGCCCTGCGGAATAGGCGGTCTTGGCCAATCGCGAAGCCTTCGCGGCGTCCTTCTTCAATTGAGCATGAAGGTTGTTTGGCAGCCGGACGCTAAACGTGGTGGTGGGACCGCCTACACGCATCGAGGCGTCGAACTCGATGATGCTCCCTACCCGGCTCTCATCCAGGCCGTCCTGGAGCAGTGCCTTGAGCATGTGGAGTATCTGCGCGTTGATGGTGCGGAATTCTTTCGTCGCGGCGTTGTAGACAAGCTCGCGCTCGGGCGCGAGCAGTCGCAGGATGAGCGACTTCACCTTGTCACCCGTGAGCTTAACGGGCCGCTTCTTTGCGGGTGCCTTCTTTTTGGCGGAGGGCGGATTGCTGGTGGTGGCCACTGCGATTCCCAATAAATGCTGTTGCTTTTCTTGTTCTTGTGGAGCTATCCACGCTCGCCGCTGAAAATGTCAACGGTCGAGCGGGGGACTTTAATAGCATTTTAACTCATCGCAGCAAAAAAAATTGGTACAGATCGTTGCAGCGGCAGGGCCGCGCCAACATGCCCACGGCTCTCGCCAACTCGCAGAGCAGGACTAACGGTCAGGCAGAGCATTGCGCGCCGTAGCTGCTGAAACGCAGGAGGTCAACGGTTTGTCGGCAGTCAGGCGGCTTTTTTGCCTGTCATCAGGGACGCGGAGATTATGCCGAACGCTATGCCACCCCAGATCAACTTGCCCAGGAGATCCATGTGCGCTTCCTCACTGCATTTGGCAGCCATCGTAATGCGCTCCGCGCTGCTGCGTCCGTAGCTGCGTGATCTGGAGCGCGAGCTGCACTCGTGTGTTCATGCAAATGACCAGAGGATACGAGGCAGCAACGTCGCGCAGAATTGCCATGTAGTCTTCCTGGGACAGCTCGCCGTACGACATCCAGTTGAGCAGCGTTTCGGTGCAGAAGAATGAGGGGGGGTGCGCCGGGTGATAGCGATTGAACAAGGCGCAAAGCTTCACTGTGTCGAGCATCCACAGCAGCCCTCGCTCACCCTCGCAAAGAAAGATGGACTTCTCGCCCGGCCCCCCAAGGCGCTCACCCGCCAGTGTCGGGAACCTTTCTTCGCAATAGTTTTGTGCGGCCTCTTCCTCGGTTTCACCGCTGACGATGATGTCCGTGGCGTGTATCGATCCCAGCCCGTGTTGGATGTACCCGCGCCAGCGCTTCGCATCCCCGCCCTCTTCCACGCGCCGCATCAAAAGCTCCGTACCAGTCTCTTTGTGAAACATCGATACAAGCGACGCTCCGCCACCAAATCGATACACAGTCTTGTTCGCGCTGCGGTCGTGCAGGTAGAAAAAGAAGAGCTTTCGCGGGTCGATAGGATGCGTGTTCATGGGACGACCTGTGCTAGTGAATTTGTAGGTTGGTGGTCTTGCTGCCATAGACGAAGACGCCATGTGCGCCGAGCGCCGAGAATTCGAGGCCATAGTCTTCCAAGCAAGACTTGAAGAAGGGCAGGAGTTCCATGCAGTCGGCTGTCGCGTAAAGCTCGACGCCCTTCTCGTCGTAGCGGACGCGAAACTCCGTGGACACCGACGTGGCAACGTCGGCCTGAAGACCTTGGCGCGCTGCGTTGATCGCTGCTCTCAGTTGCACCACGATATGATCGATGCGCGGGCATTCCGGATGCGACGTTGCTTCGACATGCGCGTTGGGCGAATGGTCTTGGGCGAAGGGTCCGACTTCATTGGATCTCATTTTTTTTCTACCCTGCGTGGTGGAATGTTTGAAACGTTCCAGTGTTAGCTAAGTGTTAGTTTAACGCAAAGGCGTTATTTAGACGCCGATTTGTCCGCTCTCCGTGGCTCGGAGCTTGCCCACGGCGCACATCGTGGTGCATATAGCAATAGGATCATTATAACCCATACGAAACAGGCTATTTTGGCTGCGCTTGGGCGGTAACGCGTGAGTCAACCCTCGATCCGACTATCACGCCGCGTTCCGAGGTGAAGAGAGTCGGCGCTCTGATGCATCCAGATCTGTCGGCGTTTGTTGAAGCTCACATGGTGCCAATACCCGCCCAGGCCTTTGAAGAAGGTGTGCGTTTGACCGTTTGAGTCGCGAACGAAAACGTCAGTTGGCTCATGCGTGATAGAGCATTCAGGATCCTCCAGAATCTCATCTTCCTGCACCTGGACGAACAGGCGCTCGCCTTCGAGGAATACGTGCGTGACGGTCGCGGCTACCCTGTCCGTTCTGCGGAGAACGGTCGCAGCCATTCCTGCTGAGGGATTCGGTTCATCAACCCTTGGCTGAGCCAAGCAATAGTTGGTGTAGCTCGTGGTGTCACTTCCAAGCTTCATGCTGCACGCTGATTCATGTATTGAGCGATCATGCGCTGCGCTTCTTGGAGCGCTTTGACCACAAGGTTAAAGGGTGCGGCCTCCGCCAGTTGATCCAGCATTACGATCATGGACCTGATCTGCTGGATTTCTACACCCGAGCCGCCATACTTCCCTTGCCGTTTGAAGCGCTCGGCGATGCTGGCCAGTGCATCGGCGGTGGCGTAGGTGGTCTGGATGTTTTCGGTCATCGCCGTTTTGACGCGCTCGGTTCCTTGGTGGCTTGTGTAGCAGGCAAGCCAGTACAACACAGCGTTCATGGAATTGAGTGTGAAATAGCCGTCTTCATCCAACCCCCCCTTCTCCAACATCGACAGTGCGGCGTATGCGGGAAGAATGATTTGAGCATGTCCCTTAGCCGTCTGCGGTTCTGGCATGCTCCCGACGAGGGTGGTTTTGATGATTTGCCATCCGCGAGCTGGATCGAAGCGCTTCTGCTTCGCGGCACTGGGTTTCCCCCTCTTGCCCTTCATCTAGCAGCCCTCCATGGCGAAGATGGCGGACCGTGCCGCTGCGCTGGCGGTGGTCGAACGGTCGGACGGGTGCTCATGGCGATGCCATTCCTTCGCGGCGCTTCGCCAGTACACCTGCTTTGCGTCAAGGCTGACGCCTGAAGCTCGCACTATTGCGAGAGCCGCATCGATAGAGTCATGGAGGGGCTTGCTGAACCCGTCGCCAAAGTCCACGAGGAAAACCGCACCGTTCGCCGTCCAGTAGAAAAAATTGGGGCCGGGATCAGTGGGGTTGCGGCCAGGGCGAATGCCAGTGGCCGCAACTGCCTCAACTGAAAGACGCACCCCGTTTTTTTGGAAGAATTCGGCAGTGAGGTGTTCGTCGGCAAGCGCAACTGCGCCATCTGCAAAGGTCATAAAAGTCCAGGTCACGGCCTGAGTCTGGGCGGGGCACGACCGCTCTTGGCGATCTGTCCCGCAATCAGGCCTTCTCGTAATGAAAACAACACTTCCCGAATGCGCGCATTTTGCGCACGCGCAGTCGAAATCCGTTTGAGGCTTTTCGCCTTCTTGTGGGCGTCGGCAAAGAACAGGTCGGCCTTAGCTTGGCAGTCCTTTTGCTCGTCGGATTTGGGTGTGATCTTCGTGTCCATGCTTGACCTCCGAAAAACTCGGATTTTGCGTGTCGCGGAGATCCCACTGTAGCGCACCGCTGTGCATTCATACAGCCCCACACCCCCCTCTATGTGCTACCAAAGGGTACTTATGTCGCAATTTAGCCGCATTAAACCCCTCCTTCGTACCCTGCGCAGGTTCAAATCTCGGTTAGCGCGCTAACGCGACGGTCGGTTAGCGCGCTAACCGAGCGACCTAACGCGGACGGTGACATCATTATAACCCATGCGTTCACGAAAATGCGGCTTGGCGTTGGCCAGCCGCATCACCCAGCCACATCACTTACGTATCGACTTCCACGACACGTACAAGCCGTAGGCGCTCACCAATCCGAAAGCACATGCCGCGTAAACGTACACCATCGGGGTGCTTTGAACGATCTGGAAGCTCGCACCGTTGGCCTCCCCAGGCGCAGGCGCGCTTCGCAGTCCATAGGTCAGGACAAAGACAGCGATGCCGACCAAAGCTCCGTAGACCGCCGTTAGCCAGAATCGGGCCTTGGCGTGCCCAGGTTCCTTCGGGAATGGACCAATGCCGCTCCGCCGAATCATGCGCGCCAAACTAAGAAGATCGCGGTAACTGTTTCGTACCCCACTCGCGCAAACTCCGACGATCAGGCCAAGTGCAATGATCAGAAAAACCCTCCACAAATCGTTGAAGCGGATCGCATCGAAAAGCCCTTTCGCTAAGGCCGGGAGAGCGATGCCAAACCCGGCCGAAAACATGGAAACCGAGACGAATCGGGCGCGAAGGAACGGTGCGAAGGGATTTGAACCGTTTAGCATGTGAAAACTCCTACCGCGATTTAGCGGCGCACTTGAAGAGTCGATTGACCAACTCAACGATTGCAACCATGGCAACCGCTAAGTCGAAGAGCAATGCGGACCAAAGAAGGAATCGCGTAGCCGGAAGCGAAGTTCCATTGACGAGCAAATCAATGACCCAGGCTGCAATGTTTGCGGCCACCCCCACCATCACACCAAGGAGTGGAATCCAGAAGAAATCCCAGAAGAGATCCCAGAAGCGATCCCTTTTTGCGTCGGCAGCAGATTTCGCTTTGGAGAGGTGTGGTTGCGCCATCGCGCCCACCCCTTCGTCGCCATTTAGATTCCGCACCGGAAAGAACCGCCTGTAGCGCTGCCAAAGCGCCGCAATACCGATGGCCATCGTAAAAAGGAGGCCAAGCAGGGCAAGAATCGCAAGGTTGCGGTTCTCGTAGCGAAAGAGGTACGGGACAGCGACAAACAGCACCAGCCATGAGCTTAGAACGATGCCGCCTGCCATCGCCGTTTCAATGAAATCTTTCCGGCTAAAGCTCACCGCCACCTGTGTCTCTGCGCTACTCATCGCGACCGCTATTCTGCAAAAGTAGGATCTTTTGACCGCCCCTGCGAAGCGCCCCGAGGGCCAGCGCCGCGACGATTCCCACGATAATGGAAAGGATCGCGGGGGCTTTCTCCCAGAGGGTGAACTCCACGTTCTTCCAGTGCGAGTAGTACGCAACGATGAGCGCGGGGATCAGAGTCATCGCCAGCGCCACCCACTGACCGAAGCCGCAGGCCCAGATGCGTCGGCGCAGTTGCGCAATGCGATGCGGGTCCAACTGTTCTTGGTCGCCGGACGGAGCGCAGTCGCCCCACGTTTGCTGCTCGGGTGTCAACATAATGCTTTGGATGGCCTCAAGGATGCCAGCGTGGTTGAAGGTGTAACCGTATGAGAGCATTATAACTCATTACCCGTGCAAACTGCTTAGATGTATTAATTTAATTCTTGTCTAGCGAATTGGGCCGCGCCGAGCCTGCCGACTCAATCATCTGCTGCACCTGCCCTGCAACGCGGGCGTACCCGTCCGGGGAATAGTGCTTTCCTGCCGGGGCGAAGCCAGACCTTCCCAGCGCCTTAATGCTCTTGGACGTGTCTAGGAAGCTAGACGCTCCTGCCCGGGATTCCACATAGTGCCGGAGGGACCGCTTGTAGGCGTCCGCACGGTGGTCCGGACTCCAATAGTCGCTGTTGGCCACGAACACAAAGGCAGCGGTACAGGAAGGCTTTCGGCAGACCGCGAGCGTCGTATCGACCGCCAGACGAGTTGACCAGGGAAGATTCGTCTCCAGGCGCTCGCCAGAAGAAATCGCGGCGAACGCCGCTCTCAAGTGGGTCAAGCGAAGAGAACGCCCCACCCTCGCAAGAAAAGGCTCGTCCACACCCTCCCTTGTTACGAGCGGCGCAGGCTTGAGTTCCGCCCCCGGCGAAGGATAGCGCAGCATTTGGGAGGCCTCAGCGTAAAGCGCCCCCAGCGCCTTCGAGATAGGACGTGCATGTGCGTCGTCGGGACCGTCGAAATACTGCGCCGCGCTTCTCCCAAAAAACACGCTGCGGTAGACGCTGCCCGTCTCGTCTAGGTTGTCGTTGGGATGGAAAAAGACGAAAACGAAACGCGGCGACGTGCGCGGCAAAAAGGTCTTCGCGAGCGCGGCGTACTGGATTGGGCCGTTCCCCCCAGTGCCAAGATTCAGCACGGTCAACCCGGCCCTGGCCAAGTGACCCGATATCGTTTGGTCGTCGCCTACGCAGGCTCCGTGGACAAAGGAATCACCGACCAAGACCGCATCAAGCTGCTCGTGGTCCCAGGTGGCGTCGGAGTTTCGGAACCCATATCGATCAGAGACATACCGCACTAGGCCGTATCCCTCGTTGCAGTATAGGAGCCTGGAGCGGGGTTGCGGCGCGAGCGGCGCGATGCCGTATTTCTCGGCCAACGCTCGATGTCGTGCGCTGGTATCGAACGATGATAGGTAGAGGCTTTGGGCGTAGCCGTCTGCCACGGCGGCCTGGATCTCTGGGATATCCTGTTCGCGAAAGCGCTTCGCCTCAATGGCGGAAGCCTCGGCGTACTGCGCAGCTACGTCCTCGTCCAGGGTCTGTTGCCGCCAGGCCAAAAGGCCGTCGCCCATCACCGCCGTGAGGTAGACCGCCGTCAGCATGACTGCGCCCCCAACCGCACGCACACCAAGGCTGGCGCGATTAGTCGAGCGGGAATTCGATGGGCGGGATCTGAGGCGTCGGTTGTTCATGTTTGTAGAGCACGAGGTTGCCAATAGCGAGCACGTCCAGGTCCGTGGCCATAAAGCAGCGGTAGGCATCGCGGGGAGACGCGACGATTGGCTCTCCCCGGACGTTGAAGGACGTGTTCACCAATACCGGGCATCCGGTGAGCGACTTGAAGCGCGACAGCAAGCGGTGGAAATGCGGGTTTGCGTCCGCATCAACGGTTTGGACGCGGCTCGTCATATCGACGTGCGTAACGGCATGGAGATCTTCAGTTTGGGCGGTCGCCACGAACTGCATATGAGGGCTGTCTGCACGCAGATCGAACCATGCCTTCGCATCCTCGGCGAGGACGCTGGGCGCGAAAGGACGAAAATCCTCCCGCCGCTTGATCTTGCGATTGAGTGTTGCCTTCATATCTGGCAACCGAGGATCCGCCAGAATGGACCGCGCGCCCAGCGCTCTGGGGCCGAACTCCATCCTGCCTTGAAACCAGCCAACGATGCGCCCTTGCGAAAGTGCGCTGGCCACCGCATCGGTAAGGGCGGCGTCGCCTAGCCTGCTGTAGACCGCGCCCATTTGGTCAAGCTGCTCGCAAATGTCCTGGTCCGCGAACTCTGGGCCAAGGAGGCAGGCCTGCATGGCGTCCGCGCCCCCGCCATGGGCCGCTAGGCGCTCGTTCTTGAGCGCATGGTAGTAGACCCCTAAGGCCGCGCCAATCGCGCCCCCTGCATCGCCTGGAGCGGGCTGCACCCAGACGCGATCAAATAACCCGGCCTGTTGGAGCCTGCCGTTCGCAACGCAGTTCAGCGCCACGCCCCCGGCCAAACATAGCGACCGGCTTTCAGTAGTCCGCGCGGCTTCAGCGGCCAAGGCAAGGACGACGTGTTCCGTCACCGCCTGGATCGACGCCGCGATGTCCATATGGCGCTGCTCGATGTTGGATTCCGGCTGTCGCGGAGCGCATCCGAACAATGACGCAAACCTGCCGTTGAACATCCTTGGACCCCATGCGAAGTCGAAATAGGACATGTTCAGCGCGAAGGATCCATCGGCCCTCACATCAATCAGGTTGTCCAATATCGTAGGGGCAAAGCACGGCGAGCCGTAGGGCGCGAGTCCCATCACCTTCCCCTCGCCGGAGTTCACCCGAAACCCGAGAAAGGCGGTGAAGGTCGCATAGAGAAGACCGAGGGAATGAGGAAACCGAATCTCGCGGTCGATGCTGAGGGTGTTGCCGCGCCCCCCGCCGATAGTGGTCGTGGCCCACTCCCCCACTCCGTCCATGGTCAGCACCGCAGCATCCTGAAAGGGCGACGGAAAGAAGGCGCTGGCGGCGTGGCTGAAATGATGCTCTGCAAACATCAGGCGGTTGGCCCAGTCCACTTGCTGGCTCACCGCCCCCCGCAGCTCTTTGAGGATGACTGACTTCTGGAACAGCTTGTCCTTGACCCATACGGGCATGGACTTCACAAAGCTGGCAAAGCCGCGCGGGGCGCAAGCCAAGTAGGTTTCGAGCAGGCGCTCGAACTTCACGAATGGCTTGTCGTAGAAGACCACGAGGTCAACATCGTCAGCGGCGATACCCGCGATGTCCAGGCATGCCCGGATCGCATGGCGGGGAAAGCTCGGGTCATGCTTGCGGCGCGTGAAGCGCTCTTCTTGCGCTGCCGCCACGATGCTGCCGCCTTCCACCAAACAGGCGGCGGCGTCGTGGTAGAACGCCGAGATTCCCAGGATACGCATGTTTTGCCAATCAGACGGAGCTTTTGGTCATGCCCAGCGCTTTCATGGCGGTGTCGAGTGAGGTGCGCTTCTCTTCGACCGTGATGCCGTTGGTGGTGAACAGCACGTCGCCGCGCATCAGCATGTCCTCCACCTGGAGCGCCAGCGCCCGTTCGTTCACAAAGTAACGCTTGGACTTGTCCGCAGGATCCACCCACTGAGCGCCGCAGAGAAGCGAGAACAGCATCCCCAACTGGTTGGCGTTTTCTTCACGGGTCAGGAACCAGAGCCAATGCGGCCACTCAATCGTGATCGACTGAAAGAACGTGCGGACTTCCGGGATCTCGAACAGTTCGCGAGGATCGTCGTCGTAGCCCGCGACCATGAACGCCACGCTGTCACGATACTTCTTCACTCGTTCGGGCGTATCAGTGAGGCCCCGAAGCTTGTCAAGCGTGGGCGCGAAATGGTGCCGCTCAATCTCCGAGCGCGCGATCTCCACAACGACCAACGCTGCTTCCTCTCCGTCGAACGGATCCAGATCTTCTGCCAAGACTACTTTCATCCTACTTGCTCCTGTTGGGTTGATGAATCAGTGGCCACGAGAACCGCCTCGGATCAAGGCATCGCATCGTGGCGTGGGGTGAAAACCAGTCGTCAGAACAGCGTGTAGACGAAGGGTGCGAGCACAGAGCCTTTCGCGACCATCATCAGGCTGCCGACCACGATCATGACTAAGATGATGGGTAGCATCCAAAGCTTCTTTCGACTGGAAAGGAACTGGTACAGCTCCGTGATAAATGCCATGGTCGTCGGTCAGTACTGGTTGTAGAAAGAGTCGGACGAGGCCTCTCGCTGGGGGCGTGCCGTCCAGTAGCTGCGCGAGCTGGGGCGTTTCAAGCCAAGCTCGTCTCGCCCCCGAAGCCGTCCGATGAGGGCGACAGGCGTGATCAGCCCGAAGAAGATGATCGCCAGGGGCAGAACAGCGAGAGCGCGCCCGCCCTTCTCAAAAAAGCCGGACGCGCGAGGCATCGCCCTCACCTTTACGGCCTGAACCGCTGAAGACTTGAGGCTCATACCCGCCACCCCGCGCCGCATCGTGACAGATGGGGCACGACGCGGCGCGGGCCAGAGCGCGGGGCGGTGGTGGGAATGCCAAGCACAAAACCTCCAAAAATGATTACGAAGCAAAACGCTTCCGGTTGAGGCGTCAAGCCTGCTGATGACTGATTCTAGGAGGCCGGATCGCATACACAAAGGCAAAACGGCATCAATCTTCGGTTTTCATCTTGATGGCGCGGAACATTGCGCACATTCGGAACGTATCGAGTGTCAGTTCCAGCTTTTTGGAGCGCGCAACGCGCAGGGCGAGGCGAAACAGCATCTTGATGTCCCGGGCGGCGATCCCTGGAAACAGGCTCACGAGCTTGTCTACCATGTCGTCGTCCAACTTCGCTTTAAATTGGGTGGCCATGACCCGCCAAATCGCAGCCGCAGCCGTTTCAGTGGGGGGGCTGTAGTCAATGATCGCCGCGCAGCGCGGAATGATTGCGTCGTCGATGTCGTCGGGGCGGTTGGTGGTCATGAAGAGCAAGCCATCGAAGTATTCGAGCGCGCGAAGGAACTCGGCCACGATGGCATTCTGTTCGATGTTGTTGCCCCGTCGAACCACGAACACATCGGCCTCATCCAGCAGCAGCACGCAATCCCAACGCTTGCCTCGTTGAAAAATCTCTTCCAGGCCCTCCTGAATCTTGTCGGCGGTTGTGCCCAGCTCCCCCGAGTGAACCCTGTAGAGGGGGCGGTCGATCAGTTCCGCGTAGACCTCCGCCGTGAGCGTCTTACCCACGCCGGGGACGCCCTTGCAGAGGATGACATTGCCCGCGCTCTTGCCTTCGATGATATCTTCCACGAACGCGCCGATATCGGTGGTCAGCACGTCCAGCAGGTCGCGGTGGCTCTCCGGCAGGATGAGCTTGTCGCGCAGGCTCTTGTTGTAGACATAGGGCGTCATGTTGTCGGCATGCACCCAGAAGAACTCGTGCGTCTGAAGGTCAAACACCTTCACGACGGGGTGCTCCGGCACCACTGCGGCATCGTCAGCGTCCTCGCGGCCTTCAAAGATATAGGACTCGCCATGACGGACAATCGCCCCGAAATCCTTCGGCTCCAGGTCATGGACGACACGTCGATTGATCAGCGCAACGCTGTTTCGCCGATACGGGTCGGCGTATGCGTATGGCTTGCCCGAAACCCGGAATTGCTGAGCAAAGGCATCTTGAGTAAGGCTGCGATGGCGCTTGATAGAGGCTTGATATTCCTCGCGCAGAGCCGGAGTCTCTTTGTAGATACCGTCCTCGGCCAGGATGTCTGCGATTCGACGACGCACAACTGCTCCTGGATAAAACGAGAAAGTTCGCGAATAAACGCCTACCTTCTCATCGCGATTTCCCTCGTTTTTGAACCCATAGCACATCGTATGGATGCTCACAGTGGGCTGCGGCTTATCGCGCGAAGACCGCCTGCCATCGTCGTAGACCACTTTCATAACGAGGTGGGGATACAACAGGCCGTCATTGCCCGTGGCGTAAAGCCACCCGTCGATGGCCTCATGCTTGAGGAATGATTCGAGCACTCCCTTGAACGCAATGAAGCTGGGCACCGGCTTATCGAACTCGCCGGACAGCGCGCTCAGAATCGACTCAAATGCCCGGCCAGCCTTCTTGTCATCCACATGCTTCGCCGCCGCGATCAGCTCGTTGAGCACTTCGGAAGAAATGTCCTTGCTGCTGATCTCTACTTCGCGGTCGCGGTGTTGCTCGTTGACGGCGCGGTAGCGCTTGAGCGCGGGATGTTGGGTCGCATTGATGAGTTCGGACGAAACGACGAGAGACATTCAACACTCCGGTTGTGCGGGCGCTGTCGGCCTGCTGGCATTGTGGATGCGGACAGGCCGCGATGGTGACGGTATTATAACCCATATGGCGCGGCAGCGCGGCTGTCGGGAATTGCAACGTCGAGGGGTTTACTGCGGGGAGAAGAAGGCGGATAGAGGGAGCGACTTGCGCCGCTCACCTCTCCAATGAGGGTTCTCAAGGCCCTCGCCTACTTGGTCTAACAAGTTCTTTGATCCGATCAGCGATTGCGATCAGGTATGTCTGTGGCTGAATTATATGCGCATCTGGGGCCATCAGCGCGCCGGGCCAGCGGCGCTTACAAAATCAGCCGTTTCGCCTCAGATGATGACACGGGGGCGCAGTTCCGCGATCTGCACGGCGCGCTCCAGCTTGTCGGCGCGTCGCCTGAGGTCGGCAGCCGTCGAAGCGTTATCCCAACCCGATTCAAAGTGGGCTTCAGACCGCAGAGCACTGACCTGTTCAAGCAGTTCCGGCCATCTTTCCTCGGGTTCGATCAGGGACCAGCTCTTGCCGTCGAACTCATCGATTGGCCTGCCGAATTGGTCTTTGAGGACGATGGTGGTGCCTGCAATGAACTTCCCATCCCACTCGTCCTTGTCCTCGTCGTCGTCTTTGCGCTGGGCGTGCCAGATTTCGAGCGCGTGCTGTTGCGCGTCCGCAAGGTGCCGATACGGGGTAAGGTCCGCGCTGAGAGAACCGTCCCTGTAGAAGTAGGCGTAGCCCGGATGCTCATCGTACATATCGCAGCACACCGACCCATGGATGACGCAGTGGTCAACGTATAGTGGCGACATCCTGCGCGCGATTGCGCTCACGACGTTCAGGCGCTCCAGCGATGCCGCGAACCCCAGGCGTTGCACTGCCGCATAGACAGCTTTCTCGGTCTTGATGGTAAGGGTGTGCTGCGCGGCACTGATGCGAGCCGCCAAGCGCTTTTGAAGGGAAAGATCGGACATGTTTTCTCGCTCAGGCGGCTTTCTTCGGCATCACGTCGGCAAAGAACGCATCGCCAATGGTCGGAAGGCGCAGCGATGAAGGAAACTGGCTAAGCAGTCGTTCGCGTTCAAGTGAGGGGATCGGGAAGGTTTCCTTCCGATCAAACACCACGCCGTACATGTCCCGCATTTCTACCACTTCGAGGACTCGTTCGTCCCGGCCCGCCAAGATCATGCGAGGCTCAGCTTTGACGGGACTCCACGCGCGGGCAGACTCGGGGTATCGATTGCTCCAGTTGGAGCCATCGCGCTTGCAGCCACCCCACAGCACCATGTTGTCGCTGACCGCATCGAACTCCCCGTCTAGGACTTCGTATGTCACTTCGTGAGTGTGCAGGCCGTAGGCTGTTCGCCACCGCGTCACGACCGTGAACGTAGCCAGCCTCACTTGCGACTCAACAAGGATTCCCGACACCGCGAAACGACCGACTTTGCGGCACGCGACGAGGTAGTTCTTGTTGGGATACGGTTTGCGCGCAACCAGATCCTGCTTGCCGTCCAGACGCAGGCCCAGCTCGGGGATCACCACGTCATAAAGAGTGCAAGGAAGGGCTTCCTCGGGGGCGTACTGGAGGTAAATCCTGGGCGTGACGTGGATGAGCATCAAATTGCCTTCTTTGAGGGGGTCTAGTCTGAGAGGTATCCAAGGGAGCGACACGCAACGGCGGCGCGCTCTCCAGCATCAACGATTGCGGCAAACGCCCGCTGCCCGCTGCCCTGCTCTACGATCCCAAATACGACATTGAAGCGGTTGTTCGCGTCATCGAGCCGGGAATCGTTCAGCCTTGCGCAGAACGGGCGCACCGGGTTGCTTGTGGCATCGATTCGCGCACGCACAATCGATACGGCATTGGGATCCTCTGCCGACTTGGATACCGCAATGGTTATGGCTGCCAGCTCGGGCACGCTGACTGACCGCTTTGGCGTGTCGGCCTCGGGCCGCTCGCGAACGGGCTTGTCGTTCAGGACTTGATCTTTCTGGGGGTGATACTGCGCCCCGCCGCGATTGAGGATCCCGTCTGATGTCGAAAGCGTGGTGTCCTGGCCGCCCAACTGCTTGTCGTAGCCACCCAGAACCACGTCGCGTTGCGGAGCCTGCGGCGCGTTATGCGCGTTCAGGACCATATCGCCGTGATCGGCTTGCGAGGGGGGCGTAGAGCACCCCAACAAAAGAAGGGAGGTCGCCGCCAGGGTAGCGATGCTGCGCGCACCTGTGAGAGCGCGGTTCATTCTTCGTCGGCCTCGACGATCTTCAGCGGCCCTTTGAAACCGATGGACGAGAGGTAGAGCTTCGTCTTCTCGATGACCTCTTGCCGGGTTGGCGCGTGCTGGTAGATCGGCACGGGCGCGTCCGCCTGCACAATCCAGGCCGGAGCGCTGGGAGTGTGGCCGGAGGGGTGTTCCTCCGGGCTGACAAAGGAGATTTTCGCGACGACCGTTCGAATGTTCTTGTCCACGAGTCTGCCCACCCCAGGAATGGTTTGGATCATGTCGAGCATCTTCATTTTTGGAACTCGGTAAGAATTGTGCCCCGGCCAGCGATGAGGATGCGCGTCGGAAAGCATGATGTCATGAGAGCTGAGCCTTGATCGTCTGCTGACGGGTTACGCGTCATCGTGCTCGCCGCCGCAGGCCGCGACGAGTTCCGCGATGACCTTGGACAGCTCGCCCGTCATGAGCGTGAATTCGCCGTCGAAGCGCTCTTCGGCGTTCGAGGCCGAATCGCTCTCCTTTTTCAGCACATCAAGCGGTGCAACGCGCTTGATGTCAAAGTTGTCGGTGATGACGAAGCTGATTCGGCTGTTCCACGTCAGCGCCAAACGCGTGACGCGCTTGCCATCTTGGATGTGGCGCATCACGTCCGAAGCATCGACGGACTGACGCACGTACTTCACCGTCGCCTTCTCTTCGGTCGCGGAGCGCATTTCAGTGTCCTGGTCGATGGAGAAGACTTCGGGCGGCTCATCCGTCGCGAGCCAGTCGGTCATCACTGCGGCGGGGTAAGTCTTCAGATGCAGCGTTTCAACAGGAAACGGGTCAATGGCCTTGCCCAGCATGCCCATAACTTCATCTGCCTTGGCGCTGGAGGCCGTCTCAACCACCAACCACTTGTTCCTTGTGTCGAGCCAGACGTTTGTATCGCGGGGAACGGAGAAGGCCTTCGGCAGAAGCTCGTCAATGATTCGCTCCTTGATGTCCTTCATCTGCTTGCGGCCCGGCTTGTAGCCTTGCTGCTCTTCGATTTCCTTGGCCTTCTGCTTTGCGTGCTTGTTGACGACTGCGGTCGGCAAAAGCTTTTTCTCGACCCGAAGCGTGAGCAGGTATTGCCCGTCGAGGGCATGGACCACCCCGTGGCTTGAATGCGAGCAAGGGTCCACCCACCCCATGGTGCCTGATTCGACGGCCTGCCCTTCCTGGTACGGGAACTTGCTGAGCGCGTCGCTCAACGCCGCTGCACTCAGGTCAAACGCACCCAGACGGTAGATCTTCAGGTTCTTGAAAAACATGTGGCCTCGTAAAGAGAAGACGGGTGGCTTGAACGGAGGGATATCAATATCAAATAGCGTTAAAATAATACTCCAAAACATTCAAGCGCTGCACGGCGGGCTGCGGACCATCAGGTCCGGTGCCGCCACCCCTGCTAGGTTTCCTTCACTATCCATCCACCCCGACCACTTAAGGTGCCTCCATTGGCCAATACCAATTTCCATGCTGAGAACGTCGCAGACGCCTTCAAAACGCTGAACGAGGGGGCCTCAGGCCTCTTTCAGGCCCGCAAGGTCGGCGTCCGAGTACACGTTCCTGCGGGCGTGAGGGAGCAAATGATCGCCGCGCATGGACAGGAAGCGGTCCGCGTCCTTGCGCTGATTGACGGTAACGTCGATTTGGATATGCCCAACGGCGTTGCCATTCCGAGTCAGACTGCCCAGCATGAAAGTCTGGCTAGCACTCCGGCGTCTGTTTTCGAAGACCAGTCGTTGGAAAGCAAGCTACGAGAGCTGGAGGCGATTTGCACAACCATTCGCTGGGAACGAAGAGGGCGAAATCCCCGCCTGGAGTTCACCCTTTTGTTGGGCGCTTTTTCGTTCGCAATCCTCATGGGCGTGGAGTTCTTGATTCCGGGTCTTTGGCAAGTCCCGTACAGCCGTTCGCTGTTCGCAGCCATATTGATTGGGTGGGTTTGCTATTTGCGCTCGTCGAAGCCGAGATCGATGCGGCCAATCTGGGAAAAGCAGATTGCCCGCTACCGCCCAGTGAACAAAGATGCCCATCAAAGTCTGATCAAGAAGATGTGTCGATTCGATGCGAAAGAGCGCGACCCGATTTACTGGATCGCGCAGGAGCGTGAGGCGTTGATGAATGCCGCCCGAGGTACGGAAGCGACACACCCCGCCTTTGAGGACAAGGTTGTCTGAAGGACGTTCAAGGACTATTGCGCCACGTCGCCTCATCCACCGCAAGGGTTGAAGAAACCATTGAACTCGGGGCGGCAGTACAACCCAACAGGAAATCTTGTGAAAACAATAAGCCAGGAATTCGACGCGAAAGCGCTGCAATTGAGAGAGATCAGGGATGCGACGGACGCGATCTGCCCCAACTCCAGCCCACGCGCGCTGGCTCCGGCGCGCGGCGGCTGTATAACCGGCATTGCGCTCCTGGCAGCGTGCTACTACTGGTTGGCGCTGCCGCTATGGCAGACGCTTTGCATTGCGCTTGCGGGCGGCGCTGCGGTGTGCATTGCGGTGCGTCGCTTCGGAAAGAAACCCGAAGACGGAACGCCGCGCTTGGAATCCCTTTTACTGGCCTACGACCCCGTTGATAAGTACGCATTTCGCTCACTTCAACGCGACGTTGCAAAACTCGGTTTCACTGGTTATAGGCTTGGAGCGTGGCTTAACCGTGAGTGTGTCGCATTGTTTTCAGAGCATGCGCATCACTCAAATGGCGTAAGCGCTGCATCGGATCAGCGCGGCCCGACTGATCTGGATGAGAAAGCGCGGCAACTCAAGCGGCTTCGTCGCACGACACAACTTATGTCGATGGGCCTAAGTCCCCCGATGCTGCGTGCCTTGGCGTGGGGACTCCCCGTTTTCGCAGGGATCGAGATTTTAGAGAGATACGACGTTTCGCCCGGAAGTGATTGGTGGCGTCTGCCGCAAATTCTCTGGCTGCTGTCGATGGCTGCTCTTTGGCTTGTCAGCAAGAGGCACGCGCCATGGAATTCTCAGGTGGAAGAGCAAATTCGAGCGTATCAACCAGTGAACACCGATGACTATCAGCAGCTTCTCGCAAATGCTGCGGTGCACGGTTTGCAGGTGCGTGAGGTGCAAGATTGGATCTTGTGGGAGACAACGGAAATCAACGCCTTGCTGAACCCGAAGGGCGCGCCCGATAGCCCGTTCGTTCAGAAGCAAGTCGAATGAGCAGCCGAATCAGATAAGGAATGAGGATGTACGAATATATTGCTGAGCGCCAAGCCAAGCTGCGCCAATTGGATGAAATCAATCTCACGCTCGCGATGGCGTGGAAAGGCGCTAATCCGCGCCTCAACTTCGCGATTCTGCATGCGGCTGCGGCAATGGCCGGGATTCTCGGCGTCGAACACCTGGGCCTCGAACCGTGGCGCGTTTCGTGGGCGCTCATGCTGGCGGTCGCCCTGGCCGTCGTCGTCATCAGCTACCGCTACGGCAAAAGACCGAAATCACTGCATGACCGACTGGTGGCGCAAATCGCTGCGTTCGATGCGGTGAGAGTGGACCGTCATGCATCGCTGCAAGCGAGCGCGGCCCGGGGGGTGTTGACCTTGGAAGATGTGCGCGATTGGACGCATCTGGAAAGAGAGGCGCTGGAGGATCTGGCGCCCCTCTATTCCTAAGTGCTGAAGCGTTTGATAGCAAGCAAGCGTCCACGCTCCGTCACCCCAGCTCGTCTGAAAAAGCTAAGGGCCGCGACTCATGTGAGTTGCGGCCCTTTCTGTTGCCTGACACCGGGCTGCTAAATCAGCATGTGGGACTCGTAGAGCACTACCGGAGCGCCGTCAGGACGCAAAAATTTTACCCCCTTGTCGCTGCGTTCGACGGCCCACGTCTCTGTCGCGTCGAGAGAGTCATCGAACAGGAGGGTCACACGTACCTGCGCCGTTGAAGGTCCGACGACGATGCAGTTCGCCGTGCCAACACCAACCGCCGCTGAAGATAGCGAGCGCAGTGTGTCGCGCTGCGTACCTAAACAGGTGTCGGTTCCCACCGTGAATCCGACTTCTCCCGAAACCGTGACGGCGAGCATCGGACCCACGACAAGCGCGACGTGTTTAGCTTCGTCCAAGACGCGCTCCGTGATCGTGGCCATGGCCCGGTCCACCAGCCGTTCTCCAACCTGCAAAGCTGGATAAAGCAACGCTAGGCCGCATAGCGCCAATGCTGCCGCAGCCTTCAGCCTCAGGCGTTGCGGGGTTGCGCCGTTATTCATCCCTCGTCCTCGTTATCTTGGTGTTGAATCGCTTTTGATCGACCGCTCAGCTTCGTCGGGAGCGCTTTCGCAGCGCGGCAAGCGCCCTACGCTGCATTCGATTCTCGTTGTCGTGGAGATCTGGCCACACTGCGTATGAGCCGCCGCGCCCTGCAACCGCCAATGGGCGCTCTCTCAGGGCGTACCTGACTGTTGCGAGCGATATCTTTCTGCTCAGAAAGAGCCGCATCAAGCATAGGAAATATCTCATCGGGGAGTCGGGTGGGCTATGGATCCGAGGCAAGGCAATAGTGGGCTACGCGTGCGTGGCCGGGCAGCGGATGGTGTTGTCACCGACCCACTCGTCGGAGAACTTTTCGAACGCGCCAAAGGGCATTGGAAAGCCAGAGGGCAGATTGATCCGGGTGATAAGGTCGATCACTTCGGCTCGACCCAGCGTGCGCTTTACCTCAAGTTCGGTCACAAGCCGCTCGAACACATCCACGTTCAGATCAAAGAGCACGCCCAGCATCTTCAGTTGTTTGCCTTGCAGCGCATGGAGTGCGTCGGCGTTGTGCTTCTGTTCGAGGTCCGTCGTGGGCTGGGCGTAGTAGATGCCGTCAGACAGCGTGCTCAAGTAGTCATGGGCGAGCGCGAGCCATTGAGCATGATCTGCCCGGCTGCCGAAGGTCGTTTCGCCCTGCATTCGGGCTTCCCCCATCTTTCCCGCGAGAAGCGTGAGCATCAGCCACTCGGCGAACGTGCGCTCCACAAGTCGATGCTCCCTCTGAAAGCCAGAGACATAGCCCAAAATCCCCGTGCCATCCATGCCCTGCTTTACTGCCACGGTGAAGTCTTCTGGCAGGCTTCCCAACGCTCCATAGCACATCACATGCCCTGCCTCGTGCGCGGCGATGTAGCGTGTGTCGCGGGCCGTAGTTTTGGAAATCTGGTGCGACATCGACGCGAAGGGTTCGTGCTCGTCCGCCGAACTGGCGGGAGCGTCCCGAAGGCTCCCTGTAGCCCATGCCAGCATGAGAAACACTGCGATGAGGACCGCTCCCGCAATCGCCGCGTGAACGTGGGTGGACACGAATGCCAAGCCGTGATCTCCAAACTTCCCGCCCAGCCAAAGGACGAAATGCAGGATAGCCGCGTTATGCAAGAATCGGACCGCGAACCCCATCAAGCAGAACCCGGAGCTTCGGTAGAGGTACGCGGCGGCGGGCAAGAAGGCCAGAAACATCATGCCAAAACTGTCGGCCAAAGCCAGCACCTCCCTCAGCTCTGGAGACGCGGGCTGCGTGCGGTAGGCGTTAAAAAACGCGCAGATGCCGATGTAGGCCGCTGCGCGTAAGCATGAAGCGCGATGCTCGTAGAGGAAAGCGCCAAAGGCGCGAACGGTCGAGCGAGAATTGTCCCATGGATGCAACACGATCCAAGCGATCATGAACGCCAACATGCCGAGAACGAACGGCAAGCCGCCTGGAACTGGACCCAACATTGACGCCAAAAGATTCAACCCCAGGCCAATCGGAATCGATAGCGCCAGAAGGGCAATCGACGAATGGCGAAATGCTTTTAGTGTTTTGATCACTCGCATGATTGTTTTCTCGCGCTGCTGTGTTTCGGGGCGGTTCATTTAGCTCGCCGCTCTGTTATTGGACGTTCTGGCCAAGGGGTGTAGTTGAATGCCTAGTCGTGTGCGGGGTGCTCTTTGATCACGAGCCTTCCGTCGAACAGGCCCAGCACACCGCGAAGTCCTTCCTGTTCCTTCTCGGTCATCGCGTACTCGCTTTCGCACAGCTTGTACTTGACCGATTCGGCGGCGGCAACGGTACGCAGGTCGTGAACCGTAAAGACGCTGTTCAGGTTCTCCAACACGCCCGCCTGCGGCAGTTTGGCGATGTGGTTGGCTTGCTCTTGAGGCTTTATCACTGCGCCGTCTACGGTCCATACCGCATTGCGGCATTCAGGGCGAAGCCCCTTTGCGGTCTTCGCGCTGATGACCATCGTGGGCGCTTGGGGACGGCGGCTGGAGTCCCGCTCCACGAAGAAGCCTAGATATGGGCGGTTCAAGGAAATCTCCGCCGACGAAACGGCCCAGGTGTAGATGTCAGCATCACGGTTGGGATCGCGACTGGCGAAGAGGTTCGGATCTGTCGCGACTTGCGCAGCAACAGCAATCGAGGCCGGGAGCATCGCGAGGATGCCGATGAAGAGGCGCATGGTCTTTCCTTATGGGATGGGTACGGGAGCGATGTGACAGGCTTTCAGGGGGTAGCGTCGCCCGGTGAGCGCGGCGGTGCGAAGCGCCGCATGAGCGGATGGTCGAATTCGTCGGAGAGTCGAAGCGTTCCATCGAACAACCCGATCACCTTCTTGAGGCCTTCGCGCTCCTGGCTTGAGATCTTCGATCTCATCCCGCAGATCACATACTCAACGTCTCCAGGCTCAACGATGGCGCGCAACGTATCGAGCGAGACGGTCTTGCTGCGAATCTCCAAGACCCCCGCCTGCGGCAACCGCGCCGTGACGGTCGAGCTTCGCGCAGGGCTGATCGCTTTGCCGCCGATCTCGATAGCGCTGGTGGCGCACCGCCTGTCCAGAGGCGCAGTCGTCTTTACGTTCAGGACAATGGTTGGTTCCACCGCCCCCGAATCGCCGCCCTTTTGAACGTGAAAGCTCATGTAGGGAGCGTTCATGGGGATCCGGTCCAGCATGGGCGTCCACGCGTAGATTTCACCGCCCCCCTGCCCTGTAGGGGTCGCGGTGAGGTTCGGATCCTGAATCGCCTGTGCAGCGAACGCAGTCGGGGTAGCGATCACCCAAGCAAAGAGAAGGGGTTGCAGGCGCATGGTTCTACTTCGTGGCTCGCTGCTCAGTGCTCTCGGGATGTTCGTCTACCGAGTGCTGAATCAAGGCCTCAAGCATCTTCCGAAGGGCGATCTGCTCAATCGGCACGAGAGGAATGTGTTCCTGGCAGAGGCGGACTCGGGCGCGCTTTGCGCCGGAAAGCTCTTCCAGGTCCGCCCATGAGAACGCGAACCGGAAGGTTTCGGTCGTCACGCTGATGCGTGCGTGGTGCTTGTAGTCGTGGCCCAGCGGCTCCAGAGTGTGGCCATCAACCTCCCATTCGATGTCGTCGCAGTCCTGGAAGTACAACCGATCACGCAGGAAATGGAGGACCACCAGCGGAGCCACCAGCTCTTGGGGCATGGCCTTCGCTGTGAAAGCCACCACTGGGAAGCCGCTGGACATAAAGCGCTGGGTGTGCTCCCAGCTAAACGATTTGACCAGGGTCTGGCGATCAAAGAACGACCTTGGGAATGGCGGCGTCTGCTTGGCCTGAGCCTGCCCCCAGGCCAGGGGCGCGGCGAGTGCCAGAATCAGCGGCAGCCGAATCACCGCGCCGCGATTGAGAACGTGGGCGGCACCCGCCAGCTTGGCCAAGATCGCGGCTCGCAACTATTTTGCCCCGGTCGGATAGTGCATCTGGCGGCAGAGCGCCTTTGCGTCGCGGCCCACGGAAAGCACGTTGGCGTCCACCACCTTGCCATCGTCCACGATGTTCCCGGTGATGATCGCCCAGGGCATCATGCGACCCGCAGCGTCATTGCCCCGGGCTTGGGCGCAATAATTACGGATGTTGGCCGACGAATCGTCAGCCCACATGTCCTTGATTTCAACGCTCGTCGGTGCGATTGCCCCGGCTTTCATTGCGGCGGTGACGGCGGAAAGCTCGGCGGCATTGGCCTGACGCTTGGGCTTTTGAGCGGACTGCTCGCGCTCGGGGGAAAGGGGCTTGCTCGCGTTCTGCGTGGCGCACGCGGCGAGACCCAGAGTCGCAGCAAGGAACGGGACGGCAATCAATCGCTTCAGCATGAGAATTCCAAAGGGCAAAGTAAACGGAGTGGATTTAAAGTAATTCATACCGTCTATTGATCGGTATTTTATAGCACTTCTGCGGACGCAGCCCGGAAGAGCTGCGTCGCGGGCACGGCGGAATGGACCGCTGACCGGAGCCGGATCAGCAAATGGGCGTCAGGCGAACCTGTCTGCATCAAAAGCGTTCATGGCGGCGTTGAACCCGTCAGGATCAGACGCCAGATAAGTCCAGTCGCTGATGGTATCGATACCGTTGCCCAGCACGAGGAAGATCTCACGATCACCATCGCATTCGGCCTTGCGCACGCGAAGCCACGCCTCGTCCAAGTTGAAGATCAACTCCATGGCGGATTTCATGTCGGAGCACGGCTCAAGCTCTTCGCCGTCGTAAAGCCCAGTGACCTGAAAGCCGTTGGCCTCCAAGTGGGCGATGAGATTCGCCACGATTCGGCGCTCCAAGCGCCCCCGGGGGCTAACCTTGCTGCCGAATCGGCGCTCCATCATGGCGTCGTGATCCAGGGGCGGCGGTTCGATGATGGCGGTTCGAGTCTGAGGCATGGCGTTCTCCAGGTTCACGCCGTGCAGACGGGCGTGGGGGCGTCGGTTAAAACTATTATAACCCATGCCCGTAGAAGCGCGGGATTCTGATGCTCAGCAGCTTGCAGCCTGCACCCGACTAACGCAGAGGGATCCGGACTTCGCAACCGCCGACCCGTTCGCACTCGGCTGGTATGTCCAGATCAGTGTGCTGTGTGCTGGCGAGGAAGCTAAATTGCGAGCGGTCGCGATAATCAAACCCGCCGTTGTCGTTCTTCCGAAACACCAATCCGACAGCCCAAGGGGCATGGCTGTCGTTCATCAGGCCGAGGCGGACAGCCGCTTTGGGCGACATGATGATGTCTCTTTGGTAGTAGAAGAGGCTGTGAGCGAACGCGAGGGAAACGTTTACGAGAAGACTCAGGAACGCCACGACGCAAAAAGCGCGTGCTGTGAAAGACGACTGTGTTGACAGCATGAGTTCTATAACCCTCGATGGTTGATGAATTGCAATAGCTCGACGCCAACAGTGCGCGGATGCGATACGAACGCCGCCTTAAGGCTTCCCAAGCGTCATTTCGCAACCGCCGATACGTTCGCACTCGGCGGGAACGTCCAAATTGGTATTGTCAGTGCTGCGGGCGTATGCCAGGGCCTTCGCGTCCCGGTAATCGAAGCCGCCCAGCTTGTTCTTCTGGAACACCAGTCCACCAGATCGGGGCGCAAAGCTCTCGCTCATCAAGCCCAGGCCGACAGCCGTTTTGGGAGTCATGATGATTTCCGCGTGGCGGACGAAACTCGCGTGGGAGTACACCCAGCCCATGTTCAAGACGAGAAACGCGATTATGGATGCATAAAAACCGAAAATAACGCGCATACAGCTTCCTTTTGCTGTGGGTTTGAAAATAGACCGGATTTCGCAGCCAAAAGGCTATTTTTCCGGATCCACCTGCTTGCGCATCCAGCCCTGCATCAAGTCGAGGGTGACATCTTTCTTTCTGCCCACGGCGGGAAACCGCACGGTGCATTGCATCCAGAAGGCCGGATGGCCGTCCACAGGATCCCATGCTGTCAGGACCGTACCCACTCGCCCTGCTATCTGCTTTCTGACCCGCGCCAAGATGGGCAGATCAGGATCATCCTTCAGCGTCACGAGGTCGTCGCGTTGAACCATTGTCGAGAGTCCAGTAATTGCCAGGGTCGCACAGCTCAGAGCTGGTTGGAGCCGTCTTTGAGCGAAGCCCGGCGCTTTTTCCATGCCCGGTAGTAAAGCGGTGCCGGGAGCACCAGGAACACGAGGACCGCCCCCCAAACCCACATAAGAGGCTCATTTCGGGCCGCAATAATTGCGACCAAAAGCGGGCGATCACTGAGCGCTTTGTGCAAGACGCCCACTCCAATGATTACGCCCAGGATGAAAAGCAATGTTCCGTTCGGCTTGTGGTCATGCATAGTTCGCGGCCCCTATAACGTTGGTCGTACGTTCATTCACGTCCGGTAGTCCAGCGGCGACGCCCGGGCGGCTGCTTCAACTCGCACCGCACGCGGCTGGCGATGGTGCTTCGTGGTTGCTCACGCGAATTCTACTTGCCGTTACTGACCTGGACGGTTTGAAGGGTGTCCAGGCGCAAGAAGGTGAAGTCACCGCTGCCGTCCTGCGCCCATCCTTTCGTGTCGATATGCACGACGTTGCCGAGCCAGACGGGCTGGGTGACAGGCGTGTGCCCCACGACCACGGCGCGAAGACCTTGCACGCCCGCCTCGTCCTTGCCCTCGAATCGCTTTCTGGACCACATGCACTCTTCGCGTACGCGCTTTTGCGTCGATGCGGTCGCTTCACCACTGAAAACCGACTCGATCATCCACCATGCCTCCATGGGGCAATCGGCGTGCAGGATCCCCACCGCACCGCTGCTGGTTTCGACCTCGATGGCGATGGGCAATGCAGCGAACGCGGTGCCGAACCGCTGTTGCTCCGGATGGGGCAGATCCAAAAACCATCCTCCCCCGTTGCGACGGTAGTTCTCTGCGTCCACGGGATTGCCCGCCGCGAAGCGGACCGCATAGTCCTCATGGTTGCCTCGCACCGCATGAAACCACGGCAGCGCCAGCCAGTTGAGCGCGTCCGTGCATTCCGGGCCTCGGTCCACCAGATCACCCACAGAGAAAAGGCGATCAACCTTTGGGTCGAAGTTCACCGCAGCCAGAGCGGCGCGCAGACGGCTGAAGTGCCCGTGAACATCACCCACGGCGAAGTCCCGGCCAGCGGTGTTGCGGGAGAAGCGTTGCAGCATGGATCAGAGTACCTTTGTCGTACCGTTCAGGTGAGCGAAGACGCCGAGTTGCGTGAGGATGTTGATGATTCGGAGCTGGCCAACAGTGGGCCATTCGATGCTGAAGCTGCGCCCCCGCTCC
Organism: Achromobacter sp. 1012554356; assembly: GCF_059760815.1. Lineage (NCBI taxonomy): Bacteria > Pseudomonadati > Pseudomonadota > Betaproteobacteria > Burkholderiales > Alcaligenaceae > Achromobacter > Achromobacter sp. 1012554356. Next base: position 47,807 of record NZ_JCBANC010000018.1, read on the forward strand.
GTCTCCTGCGTGAACTTGATTTGGTCATCGCCAGACCGCACGAGATAGTCGGTTGCTCCGAACGCGGCGGGCTTGCTCAACACCTTCAAAGCGGGATCCACGGAGCCTTCCCAGCCCGGCGTGGCCGCAACATTTCTCACGATACGCTGCACCAACATTTCGTTCTCCTGTGCGCTCATCTTCTTGGCAGACTTGCGAGCCATGGCGCACGGCGCTCGCTTGTTTGATACATCTATTCTAACCCATATGCGAGCGGCAATGAGTTGCCGCCGCCGCGCGTTACAGATCTTCGCTGTGGCGTGCATCGTGCGCCTGGACGCTGGTGGCCGACCGCCGACGTACCCACCAAGCCGCTGGCCCCTCGCTGTCGCTCATACCTATGCAAAGAAGAAACCAGCCCTCGCCCTGTGGCGCGCTTGGCTTCCAAGCTGCGCAGTGCTCCGCGATGATGAGGGTTGGCGCGCCCGCAGAATCACGCGCTTCGCCATCCTCGGTCATCAGGACGATTCGGCTTTCGAGTTGGTGATGGGAGTACCACAGCTCGAACGCTTGGTAATCCGGGAACGGGTCCGGCATCTGGGTGTGCCGCCAGAAGCCGCGTGAATCCCGAACTACGTGCTCAGCCACGATGAGCGGCGCATTGGCCGCGTCCGTGTCTTGCCCGGGGTTCGCCCCCGGCCTTGCCGATTGGTTGATGGATCGGGTCATGCCGGACGAGGCTCGCTGGCGACCGGATCGAACGCGCCTTTCGGGGCAGATGCGGCGGCTGCCAATGCCTCGTCCACCATCCGATCAAACACACTGGTGCTCGGTTCGTGGCCGCTGCACGATTCCTTGTAAAAGCGCAGGGCCGAAAGCGCCAACTGCGCGACGTTCGCGCCGGGGGCGGGCGTGTCCGTCGATTGGGGCGTCGAGAGCGCGGTTTCGTAAGCAGCTTGGCGTTCCAGCAGGCGCAGGCGATCCAGGTCGGCAGCCATCGCGCCGGGCAACTGGCGAAGCGGAATCATGGAGACGACGTTATCGAAGCCGTTGATGTGCTTCAAATCGGGCCGCGTGCTGGAGCGGGCGAAAAGCGTGGTCGTCTGCCCCACCACCAACCAGCCGAACGGCTCGCGAGCCGCCTGGGTAAGGTGCCATCCCTTGTTGATGAATGGTGCGAGCGCTTCGGCCAGCGCCCCCGCCCCCAGCTTGTGATCGCCGTTAACGCGGCGAATCTCTTGCGCCAGGGCGTCAACGTCGATGTCGATATCAGGTTGCACAGGGGTCAAACTCATCGCGGCTTCCTTTGTGAAGGTGATAGACGCATTATAACCCATGTCATCGCGCAACCGCCGATTTTTGTTCCGGTGATGCCACCAGCCTTGCCGTTCACGCCCCCGTACGACTCCAAGGCACTCGCGACACGGCCCTCTTCCACAAGGAGCCTAGGCTCGACGATTGGACTGGCTGACAAGCCGCTTTGCTCGGTTGAGTTTGGGCGGCATGGCGTTGCTGGCTGGTCGCATTGGCGCTTTGGAGCAAGACGGTGCTCCTTGCCGTTAGCCTGTTCTCGTGGCGGTCACAGTGCCATGAACTGAACGGTGTTCAGGCGTGTGGGCATGCCTGCCTCGTTTCCATTCCAGATTCGCCCGATGAGGCCTAGCGCGACAGATGCGTGGCAAGCGTCGTGAGCGCCGGGTGATCGCCTGTGCGGATCTGTTCCCGCTCGTGGGCCAACCGCTTTGTCACGTCCACGGCCTTGCAGATGCGTGTCGTGATTTCGGGCCAGCGGTGCCAGTACGTCTTGCTGTTGGACATTGATTCGTCCCAGAAGTCTTCCCACCACAGCTTGGTCACGCTGCCATCATCGAGTGATAGCGGGTGAATCGTCCCCGCCCTCAGGGCATTGAACATCTTATCCGGGACGATCCAGCTCGTGATGAGCGGCACGCCCCCTTTGGGAAGCTTACATAAAAGCTCCAACGTCACCGAGAGCGCCATCAATTGGGCCTCACCCGTAGCCCCGATTTCTTCGCTGATGTTCATCCCCGTCCGGTAAGTGACGCACCGATGGTCGTCGCGCTGCTTAACGATTGCGAACGATCCAAGCTCGTCCGCAGCACGAACCAGAATCAGCCGCTTCAGCCCCGGGAAAGGAGGCGCTGGCTGATCCGACTGTGGTGATGTTTGCGGATCGGCCGGGAGGTTGAGCAACCATCGGGCCGCTTTGGTCGGATCCTCGCTCAGTCGAACGTCGCCCACGGGGAACGGCGCTCCATCCCCGTGATGCAGCCAGTTGCGACTCAAGCCAAGATGCTCGGCAATCCTCTGCAACTGCTGGAAGGTAGGTTCTTCCCATCCCAGATACCAGTTTTCGACCGACTCGACGGTGGACTCGCCAATGGCCTCAGCGATGTGCGACGGACGCCAGCGCTTGCGCGTGGCTGAGTTGATCTGCTCCAACGACGAATCCAAGCGCTGCGACAGTTGTTTGCACCGCGCACTGCGTTCTTCCTTGTTCAGGACAGGTTGGACCCAGTTTCGAAGCGCGTGGCGCGCTTCCGCTTCAAGGGATCGGTCACTTGCTCTCGCCATCGACTCCAGGGCATAGAACACGTCGTCTTCAAGGCCGCGTACCAGAATCTTGTTGCTCATACAGATTGATATCATTTTGTTTTGCGTGACAGAATGACATCAATGAAACCGCATCAGTCAAGGAGAACAGGAAGACTGTTTGAACCTCCAGGGGGAGCGCACCCCTATTCGTCGGCCTGGGGCAGCGCCCGCTCGGGGCGAATGAGGGAGCACGCGCCTCGGAACGCGAATGCGGGCAGAAGGATGAAAAGCAGCGAACCGCAAAGCGCGAGCGTCACCAGGGTGACTGCCGCGCGCATCATCCACCATAGGCCCGCCTCAATGGCTGCCAGGGCGGAGGCAATGAAGTTCGGTAACGTGGAATCTTGCGGAGCGAATCCGGTGAGCGCGTGCAAAGCAAGGAGTACGCCCGCCCCTATGGCCAGAAGCGTGAGAAAGCCCCTGAGGCCAATCCTGATGTCCGCCACGCTCGGGATGCAGTGCATGCTGACGACCACCACCAGCAGCGCCAGAAGCGCTCCACGGGCGCTTTCAAGGGCGAGGTGATAGCTACCCAGCATCGCGTCGCGAGAAGCCGTCCACAGCCATTGCGCAAACGCTGCGGCCCCGGGCGCTGGGGGCGCGACTTCGGACGCTCCCAAAATAATTACGACCAGAAATCCGCCAGCGATCAACGGGGCTATGCCCTGGATGAGGCAACCGACTTGATGCCTCAGCGAACGTGGGTTGTAGGAAAAGTTCACGTAGCCCATCGTGCCCGAAGCGCGGTCAGGGGCGTACAAGGCCATCTTCGTGATGCGTAGGCCAAAAGCGAGGCAGGCAGTCGCGTGCGCAAGCTCATGAAATGGCGTGCCGACAATCCCGGTGATGCGATAGACGACCCATGCACGCGGCACCAGGGCGAAAACAAACCGGTCCCAAAGAAAGATCAGCAGCGCTGGGCCAAGCAACAGGCATAGGTACAAGAGAATCACATCACCACCCGCAGGCCGGGCGCGCGCGGCGCGCTGCGGAGGCGATCAGCGGCATGGCTTCAAGACGGGATCATCGGGATCGACGCCATTGGCGATGGCCATGTCTCGGTAGCTGTCGTGCAACTCTGCACCGCCATCCGTCACGTCGTTCTTCAATCGGCCCTGAATTCGCATCAAGCGCACCATGAAGTTGTGGTCCGCGCCTCGAAGCAGAAAACCAGCACAAAGGGAAGGACTCTTCACGCCGGATTGATGGCAGGCGAACGTGTTTTGCGCCATGTCGTAGGCCGTGGATGCGGAATGTCGGAAGGATTCTGCCGAGAACTCGCCGACCGCCGAGACGCGCCAGGGGCAGTCCGAGCACGGTTTACGGCGATACGTCGCTCGCCCACCTTCTACAGTGACCACCTGATCCTTGTCGCTGGCGGGACGCACGGCCACCACCCTCGCTTTGGAGGTCTTCTTCTTCGCAGACTTTTCAGGAGATTCGCTCATCGGCCAAAGCTCGCGGTAGTTTGCTCGCCTTGAGCCAGATTACAGCACAAGAGCATGCGGAAATTGGAGACGGCGACTTATCGTAACTCATCGAGCTTCATATACGCCTTGCGCCAGTGAATGACGAGCCTCAAATTCGTGAAGCGAGAGTTGGCTAACCAGCCCCGAAAAGAAGAATAGGCACGAACTTAATGACGGCAGTTGTGATTGCCGCAAACGCCACAAGCGCCAACAGTTCGGTGCCACGCCCATGCGATGGCTGAACTGGTGGGTGCTCCGCGCCAGTGCCGGGAACGGTAAACGCACTGGCCCTTACCACGCCGCGCAACCAATCCACAGCAACGTAGCCAACGCGCAACCATGCGACGAGTAGTACCAAACGGATGGTGTCAAAAGCAAGCAATCGAAAAGACTCGAACAGCGGCGCGTCGTAGACCAGCGAAGCCACGGCCCACATCAAAAGGCCGCCGAAGTTCAGCCCCATAACAATCCACATGTAGGCCTCCAGTGCCTTATTTCGGAAAGGAGCGCTCAGCCCACTTCATCACGTTGCCGTTAAAACTCTCAACCACTTCTTTGGCGCGAGTGGTCGAGAAATCGACCTTCATGCTCCGCATCCAGTCCACGCCGGATTGGCCCATCGCGACCTGTCGCTCGAACTCCGCCTTTGAACGACTTTTCTTCATGGCCAATGTTTCCACCGTGGCCAGCGTGCAATCCACGATGTAGGCCAATGCCTCGCCGGGCGTCCTTACGGTGTGCTTGTCAACCATTGCCGTGCCCTTCCCCGCTCGGTCCGGAACTGGGCGGGGTCGGCAGCAAGGTCACGATGCGTTGGGCGAGCACCCCCGGATCACCTTGTTGGAAAGGATTCACGTCATGGAACTCCGACGCCGAAACCTTAGGGCGACTATCGCCGCGTTCGAAAGGTGGCGGATCTACGACAAGCACTTGGGGATGCGACTTCAACCGCGAACGAAGAAAATCGCGGTCCTGCTGTGCCTGGAGCAAGATTCGCTCGCGCGCGGGGCCGTCCAAACCCTTGCCGAAACCCTCTGCGGTCGGAAACACGGTCGCCTCCGGGTTGGAGCCTTTGACATAGGCGTAGATGGCCGCTTCCAGCTCGAAAGCCAAGTCGCAGTTGTTCGCCCTCAGGCCCAGGCCGCGAAGCTGCTGCGCCAAGCCTGTCAAGGCGTCGTTGATGACGGCATTCAGCGCCTTGGCCTCTTCATAGCAGCCTTGCGGTGCCTCGTCGGCGCAGCGCTTGAAGTGTTCGAGCGCGGTACGCTGGTTCGTGTTCATAGTGGTGGCCCTTCCAGGTGATTATGCAGATCAAGGGTGTCGGTGGACCCAAACGGCGCGGTCTTCATGCCGCTGGCTTGGCGTTGCGGCGCGGTGAAAAGGGGCATGTGCTTAATCCCTTTGGACGGCGCATACTATTCGGGCAAACCGCCCTCACCCTCGGGGGGCGTGGACCGCTGCGAAGCGCCTGGGGCGTAGTCCAGACTCGGGGGCGCGCGGCGTGTTGACGGGCCACCCTGCGCAAGGTGGTCCTCCCCTTGCTTAAACGTGAAAGCGATAAAGCCGTTGAAGTCGGCTTTGGCGCGCTCCACGGTGCGCTCCATGTGTTCGTCAAATTGCTCGGCCACGAAATTCGTGTTCGCTGCGAAGTTGCGTTGCGCACTCGCGATGTCGGCGAGCAGCTTCGCCTTCTGCTTCTCGCTGAGCTTGAGAGATTCCACGGACTCTTTGAGCGAATTCAAACCCTGCATGCCGCGCTCGATGGTCGCGGCCATTTCAGCAGCAAATTGCTCTGCCCGGCCCTTCGGCGCGGGCAATTGGGGCATGACTTCACCGTTAAACCGCCGCAGGGTGCATTGCGCGCCATTGCCGACGTTCATGGAAGACACGAATGTCGCCCAGTCTGCCTCGGACATGTCCACCTCGACCATGGCGACATCGGAAGGCATTGCCCAGTCGGTGCAGCCGCGACGCGTCAAGGTGCTGCCCGCAATGCGCAGACGAACGAAGCTCGAATGCCGCAAGTCCGACCCGTAGAGCGTCGCTCCGCCGCTAATACGGCTGGCGAAAATCTGCGCGTACGCCGGATGCGATCGCACTTCGCAGTCTTCTCCTGCAACGGTTTCGTGGCTGACCACTGGCTCTTGAACGAGATTCTTCACGGTCGATCCTTGCATCATGGGCCGGGGGGCGAATGCCCCTGGTGAGAATTGGGCTGTTGAATGTGCTCGGGTCTATGCCGTCTAAGTCACTGTTGTTTTGCTTTTTCAACGAAGCCCTATTTTAACTCACATCTGGTTCTCAAAGCCCGCCAAGGAAGCAACGGTTACTCTTTCTGAAAGCCCGGAAATTTCATCGTTCCATCACCGCAATCCTTCCGATCAGAAGATTGCATCAAACAAGAGCACTAACGGGACCAATGAAGCCAAGCCAATGGGTAGCAGCACAGCCAGTCGAAGGTAAAGCCCCAGCTTCGAGAAATGAGGCTGCCCGGCAGGGCGGGAGCGCACACCGAAGCGCTCGGGCTGGCGGGTAGCGCTTTTGGCAGTGCCATCGTAGCGACTGACGAGCGGTGATGGGGTTAAGCGGTCTTGATGCTCGTCAGGCCGACCCTGTTGCTCTTCGACATTCGACTCATTTTCGAAGTGGGCATAGTCGTCGGTGGTTTCTTCATAGTCGTCCGGCACATCGCAACCAGCCGGACAATAGCCCAGAGTGATGCCGTGGCTGCAACACCCATTCGCAGCGTTCCAGCGCAGTGCTTCCGCCCTTTCAGCGGGGGACGAGTATTGTCCACTGAGCTTCGCGAGGCGCAGTGCTCGCAGGCGATGATGCGTAGGAAGCCTCTCGATTGCGCGGTCAACGCCCTCGCTATATCGCCCGGTGAACACGTCGTGCGACAGGCCGCTCCCTTGAAGTGCCTCTTTGCTGAGCCGCTGACAAAAGGCGCGCCACTGCGCTTGGTCCAATGTGGCCGGGGCGGTGCCCGAAGCCTGCCCCTCATGGGGGGTGGGCGGCGGGGGCGCAACGCGTGCTCCCGTCCGCTCAATTTCAAGATTGCTCATCAGCATTTCCAGCACGGTACACGCGCTCATCGATATCGACGAATTCATGCCAATGAATGATCCGAATTTTGCGGTAGTACGTCCCACCTTCGTCGTACACGAGGCCCAGCGCAACCAGTTTGCTCATTACCGCTGCGGTCGAGCGCTGATGGCTACGAACAAGGTCTTCGATGCGCGCACCTTCGCTGAAAGCTGAAACCAGGGCATCCTCTTCCTCTTGCGCCCACGACTGCCCTGATCGGGGAACCAGAGGCGCAACAGCGTCCTGGCGCTGACGCCGCTCCCGCTGCTCAATCTGCCACAGCTTGCTTTCTATAGCTCCGACTGAGCGGCCCCAATGCTGAGCCAACGTCGCGACGCTCTGTCCGTCCGCGACGCCAGCACGAACTGCCTCCAGTTCTTCGGGCGACCACTTTCTCTTTTGCATTGGTTTCCTGCGTATGCTTTGTGCCAAGTCGGGAAGCGTTATACCGGGCCTTCCACGTTGGCTGCGGCGCTCATACCGAGAAGGGGTGCGCCCTTCTGGATCTGCGCCAGCAGTGCCGTTTTGTCCCCGAAAAAACGCTGCATGCGAAGCGCCAATTCTGCCACGCCGAGCAGGGGCATCTGGCTTCCTTACGCGCGTGTGCGCAGTATGTGCGCGTTGAATGGTATTGTGACCCATGTTGGCGCGATTGCGCTTCGGGCTGGGCGATGCGAGCGCTCGCTACTCGTTCTGGCTGGCGGATTGTTCCCTCTTCCAGGCCCGGAAAGGCAGTTGCAGACAAAAGCGATACCAGAATGCGAAGAGAAGCAAATAAAAAACAATGAAAGCGTCGGCAAAGCGACGAGTTTCATCGTCTTGAGCTAAGCCGTACAAAACGCTCGCGCAGAGGCAGCAAAAGCCAATGACAACAGCTAAAGAGCAGATGGCAGGCTTCAGACCCGGGAAGTCCTTGATGGAGGGGTTATTGTTTTTGATAACAGCACGTTCTCGTAGGCAGATTGCTTCCTCTTCCCGGCGTTCAGCTTCCTCTTCCCGGCGGACAGCATAAATTGCTAGCAGCCTCACAAAGTAGTGCATAAAAAACCAAGTAAACGCCGGCGCCAAGACGAGCAAACTAAAAATGAAGATAGCTTCGGCAAATCCACGCCATTCAGCGTCTTCAGGTGAAAAATTAAGAACGCACGCACTGATGAAGGAAAAACCAGTGACAAATGCTATCAACCAGATGTCACGCTTCAGATTCGGGAAGAGTATGAAGAAGAGATTATCGTTTTTCATAAGAGCAGATCTTTTGGTGGAGAAACGGTTAACGATTTCGACAGAGGTACAGGGGCGCGACAAAACAAACGGCAAGCGATCCGTTATTTACGATTCGGTTGCCGATTCGGGCGGGGAAACTCCCAAAAGGGGCGTTCCCTTTTGGATGTGGGCAATCAACGTCGCTTGGTCGCCGAAAAATCGCTCCAAGCGCAATGCAAGCTGAGCAACTCCGAGGATCACGGAGTAGAAGAAATCCGCAGCTTCTGGCGAGTATGGCATTTCTTGCGATTGAAAACTTCCGTCAAATGGACTTCGAACGGTGTCGTCCATTCCCATTCCGACAAAGCTGTTCAGACGCCAGATCGCCGGATCCTCGGTCGCAGTCGCATCGTAGATGGGCTGGTACTCGACCTTGATGGCCTGCCCCCGGGTGGTGGTCACTTTGCGCTGAACGACTGCCCCGACCCTGGTCATATAGCCACCACGGGCGGATTTCGTCGCATGAATGGAGCGTAGCTCTTTGGGCCATGCCCCGTATCCATCCGCTCCAGCGCTTGCCGTGTTGCACGAGTTCGATTCGCTGGGTGAATCGCGCCATATCTGCTCTCCAACACGTCCATTTGCTGCAAGGCGACCGTCAGGAAGCTCCCAAGCCGCAGCCTCCGTCGTGATCGCGTAACGGATGACCAATTCCGCATGGACTTCGGGAGCACTGAACTCACGCAATGCAGCTTCGATGAGGCTTTTCAACGGCGCGAGTTGACCACCTGCGATTCGGAAATTTTTCGGCAACTGCTGCATCGAGACAGAGTGCCATCGAGGCTCCGCGTTGCGAAGCGCCTTTACGTTCGCTACCAGCCATTCCGGCACCATCGTCGTGAAAACGCCCTCGGCATTCACGTCGTAGGGCACGCGCAGGACTTGGCGATCACCGTTCTCATCGGTGTAGTCGTACTGAGCGGAGTCTACGCGCGGCATAAATGGTCCTAGTTCGCTTGTCGTGTTTTGAATAACTCATTATAACCCATGCTAACGAAACCGGCTATGCGTGAGATTCATGAGGCGTATCTCAAAGAACTTGGGGTGGCGCGCACGGTTCCCTAAAACACCCCACCCCGCGTCGAATGCTCTATGCAGACAACCAGCGCATGTGCGAGTGCTGCTCAAGCGGCACGCCGATAAGGTCCACCAGAGAATCGTTGATGAGATTGATGATCGCGATGTTGTTCGCGTTGCCGCTTACAGCCACGCAAGCCGTTCCCGGGATCAAGGCGCAACCACGGGGGTCCGCCACGCCGTAGTCCAGCGTGTTGAGGAAGCGAATCTTCTTTGTTCGCGCGTCCTGCACAAGCAGCGTTTGCGAAGCCGCGAAGGTTGCAACAGTAAGGCCCAAGCTCCAATCCTGGGCGAAGGACTGGCCCCGCCGCATGAGCTGCGGTATCGCGTCCGTCTTGCCCGTAATGCCCTTCTCCACATCCACGTAGTGAAGCGGAATCGGCTGGTGAAAGAAGGCGTTCGGCCCCGTTTCCTCCGCCAGCAGATCAACCTGATACTTGATCGCTTCCCGCATCACGGCGATGCTGACCGGGCCGTCTACGACTGGCTTGAGCGCGTTCATACCCATTGCGACGACCTGCCCGTTGCCTTGGTGCGCAAGATGCGTAATCGCCCCACCTTCGTCGGGCAGCTCATGGAAGGCCACGAACTGAAGATTGTCTTTCTTCAGGAACGACACGCCGGGGGACACGAGGTCGTACATGTGCCCCACCGTGTAAGGGCCTTTCCGGGGTGCCGAGCCGTAGTGGGCGACGGCAAGGTACTCGCCGCACTCAACGATTTCGTGCGGCCCCAGCCCGCCCGTTGTGTGCTTGGAAAGCACGGTGCCTTTGTCGTCTAGGTACAGCAGGAAGCCGTTCTTGTCGGGCGCTGCGGAGTTTTCGGCGGCGACCAAGATGCCTTTGCCGTACGGCAAGGAATGGCCTTTAAATCGAATTCCGTCGAATCGGAGCGTGGCTCTCAGCGAGAGGTCGGGGTTGAAGATTTCCAGGACTTCGCGAACATCATGGCCAATACCGAATAGCACGCCGTCAGGGTTGTTCAACGGCGCTGCGATATCGTGCAGGTTGGTGGATGACGACGCAGTGATCGCTAGCGTCCGCATGGGGTAGGCAACCGAAAGAAGACTGGAGGCAATCGTACTTCCGGTGTATTCGCGCCAGTGCCGATCATGCTTGTACGACAAGACGATCAAACGACCCTTCGGAAGAGCGTCCTTGTCGGTCGCGCCTTTAAAATGCCCGTCGCGCTGGGCGAATCCGGCCTGGGCGGCTCCGGAAGCTGCACCAATGCCCGCAGCCAAAGCTGCCTTGATAAATCCTCTTCGGCTGTCCGTGGACATGAAAAAACCCTCATCAAAATTTTTCAGAGGGTTAGTTTAATACAACGAATTGATATCTCTATTTGATAGCCCTCAGAATTGCTCTAACGCGGGCGGCGGCGTTGCCGCAGACAATTGGCTCGCGCCCAATCCCGCTGGATGCACGATGCGATCCCAATCCTGCTTGTCCACGGGCCAACCTTGGCTGTTGAACTTGCGGATCAACATGAAGACGTGTGTCGGCGAGTACAGCTCTTCCAATCCTTTTCGGTCCGAAGTTTTGTAGATTTCGTAGGATTCAACAAGGCTGCGCCGGGGTACGACGTAATCCTTTCCTTTGACCTCGCGGAGCCAGCGCTCATAGCGAGCGCCACCGATCTTACCGAGGACGGCTGGCCCTATCCGATAGAGAGCATTGTCAAGCTTGAACGAGTGAGGCACACCTCTGTAGAACGCGATGGCTCTCTCTGCTTGCTCATCGTCAAGAAAAAGATCCTCATCGACCTCCGGAAACCCTCGAAGGAATCCAGCGGGGGTCAGGTAGAGCGGATCGGAGAACTTCCGCGAACGAAACTCAAAGCCTTTTTGACAAGGACTATTGGCCAGCAAGGAGCCAAACTCTACGGACACCCGATCCGGAACATAGGTCCGCAGGTCGGTGTCGTCCCCCGCGAGGTACAACAACACGGCGCGATCAAGATGCTCCATGGTGGCGGGTGAAACGAGTTCGTCAAAGATCTCGGCAACCTTATCTCGCCACATTTTAGGAATGAGGTGTGGTTGGGAAGTAGAGTGCCAAGTGGACACATGCTTCACTACTTGCCGGGGATAGCCCTTTGCAGCTCCATTGACACTCAAAAGCAATTGAATTGCACGCTGCTTATGGCGTTCGGCTTGACGATTCAACAGTTCATCCATGGTCATTCTGTCCGTACCGGTCCTGCGTTTAGTGTTGTAGAAACCTCTTCAAAAGAAGAAGGTTCGGCGTCTCTCTCCTGCGCTACCTGCTTGCGTGCAGCGTATCCATTCGCACGGGCCAACGCTGCCCACGTCTCTGCATCTTCAATCCGAATGAAGCGCGTGGACAGGCGGTGGCCGCTGCCATAGTAGACGTTGACAGACGCTGCGAACGCGGCGGCGCTGGCTCGCGCAAGCCGCGTAACATCGACGCGGTAAATCCCTGCGTGCTCATGCGCATATTTGAACGTGACATCAAGGCTCGGGTGGATGGCCACCTCCGCCCCGCGAATGTCCAGCAGGTACACGTCGTCGTGAAGGTATTGCATACTGTCTATCAAGTTAGCCCCAGTCGCGCGGTGGCGCACACCCTTGCGTCCCTTACCTCCGTCAATGAACAGCGCCGTCGTGGTCGAATCCCACTGCGCGAAACTCGAAATGATGGCCCTTGCCGTCATGCGTGACGTACTTGACATCGATGCCGTGTTGTTCGCCTTGCCAGACAGAGAGCGACCCGTGCATCCAGCGCCCGAGGACACGTTTCCAGTCATCGGGGATTGCGGCTTGAACCTGACCCTCTACCACCGGCCCGCCGCCATACGATTTAATGGCAGCAGCGACCACCGTCGTGAATTCCGCGCTCTGCGACAAAAGCATCTGAGCGGTTTCCTCGGCAGTAAGACCGGGAAAAGGCCACTTTTCGAAGCGCGCCACGTCCAGTTTGGGCGCGGGCAAGAACTCGATGGTGCCAAGGATGCCTGCGGGGGAGAAGAGTTCGGTTTGTGTCATTGCGCGACCCGCTTGGTGGCTTGAGCCGCCCCAAGTGGAGACGGGCGATTCAACGGATGTGGGTTAATTGATAGACGTATTATAACCCATATGTAGCGGTGTCCGTAAATTGGGATTCGGGTTTCAGAACGTCGATCCGCGCGCCGCAAGTGGCCCGCCCCACACTATGCCACGTTGGTTTCAAGCTCTTCCCGCCGATCCGAACGCCACGCCCACATTCTGAAACCAAGTCCAAAGACGCCAATTGCGCCCGTAGCGATCACAGTGAAAAGAGACACGTTCACAGGTGTTTCGGCGTCGGGTTCAGCCCATTGCGCTACGAACATCGCTCCTAGCACCAACCCGACGGTTAGAAAGACAATGAGCACGTCGCCTACAAAGCGGCGTGTCGCCCTTGTGATCCTGACTGGTGGACTTTTCACAGGAATCTCCTAGATTGCCAAAATGATTGCGGCTTGAACTTGGGCGTAGCTTGCCCTAGTTCGACGCACAGCGTCGTCGAAACAGATCAAGCGCCGCAGAATAGCGCCCGTCTGAAAGCATGTCTATAACCTGCGCGGGTGGCATGCGCGCATGGTTCTTTTGGCCCGTGTACACCACAGCCGACTGATCGGCCGCAAAAACTCCGTGGGGGATGGCGGCGTCCTGGCCAAGCCACATGCGCAGCCGATAATCGACCACCATGCCATCGCTGAGCACGATCCAGCAGTGCGGGCTGACCACGGCGTTATCGATGCTGCTTTGAACGCTGCCAATCATCCTCTGATGAGGCTGTCCGAGAGATTCAAGCAAAGCTGACAGCACAAAGGTCATGCCGTCGCATTCGAGCGCGCAGGAGTCAAACCGGGCCAGGATTGCTTGTAGCTCTTCATTTCCGATGAGGTTGTTTGTCGGCATCCTCGGACCTAACCTTTATCTGTTGGAAGGCACTGAAATTCCCACTTTCGGGCGCTATATGCCTTGGTTATGTCTAGGCCATTCTTCGAGACGGTGGTGAACTGCTTCTCCCGTTCGAGTTCGCGCTCGTTGAGTAGCACGACCATATTTTGCCCGGTTCGATTGCACGCATCGAGCGAGCGGTAGTCGCCATCCGAAAACATCGCTGGCCCGTGCAACCCGAGGGCTGACATGACAAGCAGCCAAGTCGTGGTAGCCATTCTCTATGGTCCCTTTACAAAGTATCCTATGGAGGCAAGGCAGACGCAGCATGCGGTTTTGTGCCGATTTCCCTTGTGAGGGTTCAATCACGCACTGGTGAGCCGCCGACCGCACCAGCCGCTCAGACGGTGCCGCCCCACACGACCTTGAATTGCGCACGCTGCGCAACTTCCCGCCCCAGATTCGCAGCAATCGCGAGCCGTGCCAACTCGTCGGCCCGTTGGCGATTTTCATGGACCGCGTAAGCGCTGGAAATGTCCCGTCCAGGCTCTTTGAGCACAATTGCTTTGCCGATCAATTCCAGCTCGAAATGCCAGCCCTGTGGCGAGCCACAATCCAGAATGCGAAACGTGTCAGGCGGGAGAGGCCCAAAGCGCGCTTCCTGGTATTCGTCCCAGCTAACCCGCGATGTGTCGTTCGCGTTTGCGGCTGCGGTGTCGGGCGGTGTGTAGTTGTTCTGGGCATCTGCCATGTGGATCACCTGAGAAAGCGCCGGTTTCGGCGGGAATTCTGCTCGCACTCTTAAGCGGCTTTGCGCCGCCGCGTGCTGCACGCCACTCGCCATGGCCTAGCGACGAAGTGTATTACGAGACGAGATTCGCGCACGGCTCGGGGATGCGATAGCTCTCCATCATCAAACGAAGCATGGCCACTGCGGTTTCATACGGCACCTCGCTCAAGGACAGATCGACCGTCTCGCCCTTGGCTCCAAGCGTCGCAATGGTTCGTCGCCCGCGCACCAGCGTGTACACGCGGGGGTCATTAGGATCCTGGCGCGTTGGGTCCGCCCCCAACAACACCATAAGTTGACGCACGCGCTTGCGCTCCTGGGCCTTGGCCGCGACCACGCGCCTGACTTCCGGCTCTAGCTTCGCCAAGTACTCCGGATAGCCGGGAAGAAGCCGACGCGAAATATCTGCTGCTATGGCCTCCGGCGCTCGTTCGAGCGACACCCTGATGGGTGGACAAAGCGGCTCGCAGATAACCGCGCTGCTAGCGGCCTGTTGCCAGCGGGAATCGACTCCCGTGTCCGTGTGAAGGGAAACGCTCAGCTTCCCCATCTGGTTTGCAGTGCCGTACGAAAAGAGCAAACCAGCCCATGCGTGAATAGCCAAGCTGACGACGACCTGCCCACGGGTGGAATTCGCGATGTGATATCTCGTCGGGTCTGCGCCGCGAGGCGGGCGAACGACTTCGCCGCCCAGCGCGGAAGCAACTGCTTCGATAACAGCCACGGGGTCGATGGTGCTCGTCATTTCAATTCTGCCTTGGTGATTTCTTTCGGCCAGTAATACGCGGTGCGGTAATAGAAGGGGCTTAGATCAAGCTCAACGCCGACGCGACATGTCCCACCCTCGATGCGGCTGTAGTGCTCTACATCGCGAACGACGCCATACCCGTGAGGCGTGTTCACGCGCTGGCCGGGTTGCAACGTCACTGCTGCGACGCGCCTGCGTTCACGTTGATCCGCACCGCGATGTGCGTAATTTCGTTCGCACGAGGCACCTGAGGGATCTTCTTGATCTCCGCCGCCGCCCCGCTCGAATAGTCCATACGCGAACCGACGATGCTTTGCGGATCATCGACGCGGATGTGCGTCCAGTAGGATCCGTCCGAACAGCGGCTGACCTCAACGTCGCCACCAGGGAAACTGATCACACCAACTGTCGGCTCGGGATTCGAGCGATCCCCGCGAAAGACGATTTCCACACCGTCTGTTGAATGGACAACCTTTGCACGCGCCATGATCCTCACTTATTGCTTAACCAATAGGCGTATTGTAACCCATGTCATAGCGCGCCCCTCTTTTGGGGGGGCGGCGTTACAGTTTTTCAGCTTAGAACCCGACCGCCATCGATCCGTGCGCGCGCGTCATGCGACGCAGCTAGGCGGCGGCGCTGTCGGCGTCAGCCTGCGCGGAGTGCGATAGAACTGTGTTGATGAGCGCGAGGATATGCGGTCGTTGCGCTGCGGTTTCAAATCCCGACTCCGGGTCGAAAACAACGTGGTCCTTTTCGACATAGCGCAGGCGGTTGTAGATCTGCGCTCGCCGAGCGTCGTACGCTTCATTGTTCGCGTTGCGCTCTGTTTCCGCGAGGGTTTCAGACTTCAGGGTAGCCAGAAATCCAATGAACGCGATCACAACGAGAACGCCGATTATGCCTCCCAAGACAAGTCGATCCGTTGCTCCTTCCTTGTGGGCCGTCGCCATGTAGACGAACAGCACCATGAATCCGACGACGAACGCCACGATCATGATGGGACTATTCGCGTAGAAGCTCTCCTGCCCAGATGACTTAGGCGCGGAAAATTGCGCCGCGCGACGGGTCTGGCTGTTGCTCTCGCCGCTCATGGACCCGGAGAACACCCCGATCCCTCCGGTCCCGACACCAACGCCCCCGCCGCTTCCACTCCACGACCCGTGGCTGGATTCTTTGGCGACGATAGCGGCCAGCGCTACGCCTTCGTTTTTGTCTCGGGGGGGGCGGCTGCGATAAATGCTCATAGAGTTATTATGACCCATATAATTGGCCAGCCGCATGATTCGTGCTGGCTGACTGGTAGTAAGTGCGTTCTTGGCGTTTGTTTAGACCGCAGTCTCGGATGTTCGCGTGGACTCCAGCGTGGTCCAACTAGCCACCACGGCCATGTCGGGTGCCGGGTAGCCCGTTTCTTTCGCAAGCGCCGCCAGATCCGCAGCGGAAAATGCCGAGGCCTCAACGGGCGATAAATGGAAGGAAACACCAGTACGGTCGCGCACAGCCTGTTCAATAATCGGCCTGAGGCGATTGGCCACATCCTGCGTCGTCGGATTCTTCATTTCAGTTCTCGCGAGGAAGTTGTCTACACATCTTTTCGAATAGCGCATAACGAAGCTATAGCGCGAAGGTCCAGCCAGCCAAAATAGCGCCCGCAGCAAGCCAGAGGGCAGCATAAATGCCATATCGTGGCGGCTTCACCTCTTCCAGCAGCTTGGCAACCACCGGATCTGAGGGGGGATTGTCGCGGTAATGCCAGATCGCCCAGGCGCGATACGCGCAGACTAGGCCAGCCATGATGCTCCCGGCTGCCAAAAACAGCGTTGCGTATGGTAGCCACCACAGATTCGAAAGCACGGGCTGAATTTCGGGCATAGCACTTATTGCATTGAAAGGGTCGGACTACGATTTCGAGGCCAAGCTTGGACACTACGTTGATCGCTTGCCTGCTAGTTCGATCTCTTTGCGCTGGCCTCAACGGCTTGCATGGCAGGCCCCAACGAAGTGCTCACGCCTTCCGTGTAGCTGGGCCAGGGCACGAACGGGTCCGAAACAAACGCGCCCCCAATCGCGACGCTGTTCGGACAGCGATAGGTCGCCGATTCCGCACGAATATTGCTGACAAGCACGAAGCGGTTGCAATCGACATCGGTCGGATACCCCAATTGCTTGAGCAACAGCGCATTCACAATGCCAGACTGGTCGTTGTCGCGAAAGAACCAAAGATGATCTATGGCGATAAAGGACAGAAGCAGTCCCGCCATCACGGCGAGTACGCCACTGCGCACTTGAATCCCTCGCAAAACGCGAATGCCGTAGAAGCCCGCGCCCCACACGCCACCGACTAGCAGAAGGGAAACAGGGACAGTCATGGATATGTCGGCAGAAACCCCCCCCGCCTCCATTCGAAACCCGTTATAAAGCGCGTACATCAGCGGAGCGGCAGCCAAAACTGTCGGGACAAAAGCTGCGTTGATGGTGAGCATGTCACGCGGCTTCAATGACTGCCAGTTGCCCGGCTCTTGGAGGACGAGGATCAGGCACCGCCATGCGGCAACCATCAATAGGATGGCAGAGACGAGATACAACATAAGTAGACCGATTGTCGGTTGAGAGAAACGCGAAAAGCGTGTGCCGCAGCATGCGAACAGGGCCACCCATTGGCGGACGGCCCTGAAGTTTACATTTCGCGGTGCAGGGCCTTGGTCCGCGACCTTGCTTCCTGCATGAGCCGTTCATCCACGCGCTCGTCAAGAAAGGCGTTCATCGTGATTGCGTCTTCCATGGAAGCGGCAGTGACGTGCGCACCCATGAAGTCTTCGCCGAGGCGGAGCGCATTCACGACTGCATCCCGCTTTTCAGGATCCTCCGGAAGCCGCAGGACCACGGTCAGAATCGCGACCTCGCGGTCCGGCGCTCTGCCCTTGGAAGTTTCTTCGGTTTGCATCGTAATTATTTCCACGGTTGATGACGGCGTTTGAGGGCGGCGACAGATTCCACCCCGCCCCCGCAAAGAAAGTGAGTTCGCCTCCCCATGCTTCTTGGACCTGCGGCATGTTTGGGGGCGAATCATCCGATGGCTCTTGATGGCCACTTATATTTCACGGCTCTTTTTCCGGCTACTGAAGGGTTGGCTCTTCTGACGTGGCCAATTTCCCGATAGCTCTTCTTCCGGCCGTTCCGCATTCCTTGTGACTCTTGGCGGTCACTCCGTAAATCGTTCGTACGCTCGGCGAAGGTTGTCGAGCGCTTCTTCCAGCGCGTCTTGCAGCTCCAGCTCGCTGGGCGTCTGGATCGCCGCCCCGATCTCGGCGCAGTGCTTTTCGTGGGTTTCGGGCATTTGCTCGAACTGCGCCCCCAACGTCGCCATGAGCGCCTGGTTGATCACCATGGCCTGTGCCAGGTGCTCAATTGCGGCTTGCGCATGGGCTGCCACGGTCCGGCGCATCGCGGCAACATCGTCTGCTGCGACCTGCGCTCCTTGCTTCGGCAGAAGGCGCACAGCGGCTGCGATCTTCGTGCGCCAGTCTTCGCGCTCTTCGAATGCCGCCCGCACTCCCTCGGAAATCGTGGGGTGAACGGCGCGAGCAACGCTGCTGTTCGACATATCGACCCTCATTCACTCATGAACACATTAAACCTATTATAACCCATGCCTAGACGCTTTTTGACCCCTACACGCCCTCGTTACACTTTTTGCGGGGCCTTTGCATGCGGGATTTCCCAGCTCCGCAACCCGCACGACCGCCGCCGCCATCGCGGCGAACCGTCGATACCGCGAAGCGGTTCCAATGCCAGGACCACTCACACGCGCCGTCAATCGTGGGGATCCGGGGGCGAGAACACCATGGCATCCGCCTCGGCAAACGAATCTTCCAAGTCAAAGCGCTCCATCAAATCAGGCAATACCCGCGCATAGCGCATGGCCAAGCAGTCCGGCGTCAGGCGATGCTTCGCCGCGAAGGCGGTGCGATCAAACGCCTGGAGGTAGCGCCGCGCCATGTGCATGGCGGCGCGCCGCTCGGCGTGCGACGGTATTGCGGGCGACGTGTGCATTGATTTGCTCGTTGTCTGGCGTTGCGCGTCAGCCCTTTCGGGGCGACCATGCTGCTGGCATCACACGCCAGCGGCTTTTCAAACTCTAGCGGCACGATGCTTCGGGAAATGTGGGGCACGCCGCTAAACATGCCCCACCCCAGCTACTTCACTCAACGTTCCGGCACCCCTGAGGGCGACGGGCAAATCTTTCGCTAGCGCATATCAGCCTCCGAAAGGTAGAGGTGGCTACACCGGCCCAGGTCCGCCACCAAAAGGCCCGCCACGACCCGATTTCGGGCATTGACGGGGACGAAATGATTACGCGTTGTCCTGATCGACCGGCTCTTGCGACGAGGCATCCTCGCTCTCGGGGGCGCTGTCGCCACCTTCGCCGCCATCGGTCGGCAGCAGATCCTGTTGGCGCTCGTCGCGTTCGCCCTTCGCCTGCTCAGCGGCCTTTTTCTCCTGGCGCTCCTTGGCCTTGGCTTCCTTCTCGGCCATCTTTTCCCGCGCGCTGGTGATTTCGTCGCTCATTTCGATCAGCTTGCGCAGCATGGACAGGGGAACGGGAATCGTGGCGTTCTCGTCCACCTCTTCGGCCTGCGCATCCTCTGCAAGAGCCTTCACCGACTGCACCACGCCCACGTCCAGGTTCTTGACGAACGTCTCGACCGCGCCGACTGCGCTCATGGCAACGGGGGCGGGCATCTTGGGGCCTTGGAGGGTCGCAACCGTCACCTTCTTCTTGCCGAGCGACTGGGCCGTTTCCACGCCCTTTTGCAGCACGCTGATCGCGTCCGAGCCGTGCTGGCGCAGCATGTTCAGCGCCAGGGTTTCGGAAATCTTGCCTTCCACGATCATTTCCACGACGGCGCGGGGGGCGGAGCGCAGATCCAGCGAGTTGCGCACATGACTGTCGCTCACGTTCAGGCGGCGGGCGATATCAGCAATGGACAGCCCACGGTTAATGAGGCGATGATTGACGATGCCTTGCTCGTACAGGGTCAGCGGCGCGCCGTCGTTGCTCAGGACGAGATCGAAGTTCAGATCGGTTTCGTCCGTCCCCTCCGGCACCTTCAACATCGGCACGGACACGATGTTCGCGCCCATGGTGTTGGCCAACCGCGCCGCCAGGATCCGGGTGTGGCCAGCGACCACATAGGCAACGATTTCATCGCCCTGCTTGGTCACGAAGCCGGTGATCGGTTTGTCTTGCTGATAGCCGTTGGCGAGCATCAGCGCCGCGATATGCTCAACGCGCGCCTTGTACTGCGGCGTCATCAAGCGAGGGTTGTAGTTCTCGCGAAAGCGCACCTTGTCCAGGGGAATCGCAACGTGGTCGCGGGCCGTCGCGCCCAGGCTCTTGGTGCCCGATTTGAAAGCGGCCATCACGACGTTCCCGTCGAAGTCCTGTTGCAGCGCGTCGAAGTTTTCGATGCTCTGAGCAGCGGTCATGTTAGCGGTCATGTGCTTCTCCAAAAATTAAGTTGTGGTGCTGGGTGAAGTTGGGCGGCTGATGCAGCGGAAGCGCTGCCTCAACCAGTAACGCTATTATAACTCATGCCTTGCGTAAAAAGTGCGCCACGCCGGCGCGTTACACATTTTTGAGGGCAAACTGCACGCCTTCAATCAGCGGCCATGCTTAGCGCCGCGCCCTGCTGTGATCCCCCGGACGCGAGAGTCTATCTGCCTGACCCTGGTCGCGAGCTGAAATCCAACTGCGGCGTTGCGCGCCGACAAACGGCCCGCAATTATTCGAGGTCGTAATCGCGCTCCAGCGAGTTTTCGCTCAGCGGGCACTCCCGGAGCGTCTGGAGCATGACGTGGCCATCGGCGAGGGCGCGAAATACGCCCCGCAGTTGATCCAGGGTTGCATCGGACTGGAATTCGACTTCCACATCCCCGAGAGGATCGAACACAGTGTTGTCCTGGACGGACGCCAGCAAGCCTGCGGCGACGCACGCCTTCTGGAAGCGTTCCAGGTCTGCCGGTGCCTCGGCTCTGAAAGAGTAGGTTTTCATCGGCGCTCCTTGAGGCAATTCGGGTAATTGTGCCTGAACCGTTAGGCCGATCAGAAAAAGCACATCGCCACAATTTCATCGTCCAGCATGTCAGCCGCCGTGTCGGCGTTCACGCCAACTTCGGCCAGGATGTTCGCGCTGTCGTCTTGCTGACCCGCCGCCACGCTCATCGAGGCGATGCTGTCAAAGGTCTTGCCCATTGCCCTTCTCCTTGATGCGGAGCCGAATGCCTGTCACCAGCGGGAGGCGGTGCATTGCGTGTTCGGCGAATCAATGGAGCTATTTTAACCCAGGCATGACAGGTACAGACGAGCGAAAGCCCGGGGGTTACAAAACCACCGGGTTCGGAAACTCCCCGCGTCGCTATGGACTGGGGGCTTGCTGGAAAATCACCCTGACAAAGCAGAGGGGGGCGGCGTGTTGTCCTGGCGCTCCCCTCCGACCTATCAGGCCTTACGACGATTCAGCGCCGTTGCCACCATCTTCGGGGATGAGGAAGCTTTCACGCGGAGTGCCTGCGGCCTCTGCTGCGGCGAGCCAGCGCGGTGCTCTACCGCGTCCGGTCCAGGTGTCGCCCGTTTCGTTGTTGCGGTACTTGGGGGCGACGGGCCGCTTCTCAGCAGCGGATTTTTTGCCGGAAGTAGCGAGTTTGCGCCCACGAAGGCCACCCTTCGTGCCACCGCCAAACGCAGCCACAATCTCCTGAGGGGTGATCGAGTAGTCCTGCATTTGTTTGATGATGGAGTCGATCCGGGGCTGGCGCTGGCGAGCTTCAAGCGCTTCTTTCTTTTTGCGCAGTTTTTCGATTTCCTTGTCGATCTTGGCCTGAAGGGCGGAATACGACTCGCGTGCCATGCTGGCTCCTTATATAAAGTCCGAATTGGTGGTATGCGTAAATGATAAGGCAATCCTGCGTTGCGTGATTTGCAAAGCAACGGGAATTATTGGTCGAGCAATTCTCTTTTGAGAGGGTAAGGCCGGGGGCGATGCCCCGGGAAGTCATCAGATTTCGAATCTTGCCTCAGGCAATTCCGCCAACAATGCAGCGGCTGGCGGTAGTTTCCTTTATCCCCTGGTATTCCTTGTGATCTTTTACGGTTCCGGTCAGTAGCAGCTTGTCGCCCCGGTTTACGGATTCGCGCAAGCCAGAATTGGTGAACCATTTGATGGTATCGCCTGCCTCGGTGCGAAAGCTAATAAGGACTTTCTCACCGCCAAACGCATCGGTGCCGATGGCTTTGGAGCCGTCGAATACGACGGGCAGATCACGGAACCGTTTTCCCACGGTTCCGACCCATTGGGACTCGTGACCGCTTGAATCTTCACGCTTGCGGATCTCCGCGCCCTGCGCCCGGTCCCAGGCCGCGTAAGCGCTCACCACAAGGGCTTCTCGCTTCGGGTCGAATATCTGGTCCTGGGCGAAGATGATTCGCAGGTTGTGCGTGTACTCGTTGGCGGGTCGCATCGCTTCCCGCACCCAGGCGATGATTTTGACAGCCGTGCATTCGTCCTCTTCCGAGTACGCAGCCCGGATCCTGTCCCACAACAGCCCAGCGGAATCGCCATAGCGATCCGGCTGGGGGCGCTTGCTGAGCGCGAAAGCAACACGGGCGCTCGTCGGGGTCGTGGTGCCGTCGTTCGCCGCCTGGGCTTTGCTGCACCATCCAAAGAGGCGCACAACCACCGCTGTCATGGCCACAATGGAAATGATGCTTTGGGCATACTTGTAGGAGCGGAAGCCGCCCCAGCCCTCGTCGCCCTCACTGCCACCGCCACCCACGTCGGACCAGAATGCAAAGTGCGCGGCGATTTCGCTCGGCGTGTCCGTGCCCAAGAACGCTCGCAGGCACGACCGGCCCACGGCCAATTGCGTGCCAGTGGAATTGTCCTGAACCACGAACAGGTGCTTGCGGGCGCGGCTCACGCGGCAGTGCTCGCAATCCCCGGCCCAGGTCATCCACTTCGCGTCCAGCTCGACACCGGGCAGCTTGTCCACGAGCGTGCCATCAGCAGTGACTTCCAGCTTGGCCAGGAACGAGTGGTCGCCGACCTTGAGCGGGCCTGAAGAAATCTCCAGATCGGTCCACTCCACCGTGTATTCGCGGTCGCGTCCCGTCCAATCCCTGCGGGTCTTGATCTCGTCCCAGTGGCGAGCCACCGTATATCCAATCCCTTGCACGCCGTGGCGCGCCGCTTTGCGCACGAGCTTATCAAGCGCTTCACGCGCGTCGGGCAACCGAGCGCGAAGGACAGTAACGGACTTGGAGTGATTCATGCCGGGGCCTCAAGGTCTGGCGGGTGGCAGGTACGCCACGCGCAATAGGCGTATTATAACCCATGTCTGGAAATGCTCACCGCGATTGTCGCGGCGGTTACACAAAGCGCGTAAAGGCGCAAGCATGCCCCCTTCCCGCCCCAGCACACCCATTTTTACTGCATCAGCTCGCAGAACTCGCCAGCAAGTTCCTCTGCTCCGCGCAGCAACTCATTGATGATGGAATTGTCAGTATTGTCAGCAATGACCTCCCAGCCAGCAACGCCGTAGATCAGGTGGATCGAACCCACGTAGGTAGAGCAACGATCGGGTCGGATGCGACGCACTATGAGCACGTCTTCGTCCGTGGACATGAGCGCCCCCATGATTTGGTTCAGATCACGGGATGCTTGAACGACGACCTCTTCTCCGTCGAAAACGCCCAACACATAAGCCTCGGCCCCTTCGACAGTGACCGCAAGCACGTCCATGACGATGCGGCGAATGACGGCACGCTGAATCAGGATGCCTTCGCGCAGTGCCAACCCGGCAGGCTCGTCGCCCATTCCCATGTGACGCGACCCAAAGAACGCGGCGTCATCCGCAATCGGATACTCGTTGCTGGCGGCAGCGGTGCGAACGGCGGCAAGAAGTTCAGTGGCGGTATTGGTCATGATTCCTCGTTCTTCGGCGCTCAGTGAGTGGCAATAATTATGCGCGATACACCTATTATAACCCATATGAGAACCCGCGCGACGGAATGGGGAACCGCATTACAGATACGGTTTCGCCCCTCCCCCACATCGGAGTCGCCACTTAGCGGCAGCTCGCTTCGGCGTCCAGCACATCAAGGACATTGACTGCGCCCTTTGCATGAACCTTAGACAGCATCGCCGTCCCTTCGCACTGTGGCATGGAAGCAATCACCCGTGTCACCTCATTGACAGGCAAAGGATCCTCAAAGTACTTGCATTTAGCTCCCAACAGCGTGTCCTCACATTCGGTTCGAACTTGGAGGCCCAGCTCGCTAGCTTTCGCTTGAACGGAGGCAACGACTTCCTGGCGACGTTGGAATTCCTGGCGGACGTGCGCCGCAAGAGCGAAAAGGCCCGCCACAAGCCCCACCAGTATCATGATTTCAAGCGCTCTAAGCGCACGACCAAACGGCTGCAAAGCATTTTTTTTCGTAGACACGATCAATTTCTCCAAGGGGCAATATTGTAATTTGGTAGCGCCTCTACAGCGCTCTGTTTCCGGAAGTGTATTGGGTGCGGTCCGGCAGCAGTGCCGATCCCGGATCCATGATTGATCCCGAGAATTCAGGCGCAGGTTACGGCAGCCTTATACGCGGTCGCCTCAATCGTGGCAATTTGGCGACGCAGCGCCCCCAAGCATTCGGCCTTGGCGCGCTCGAACGACTTTTCCGGTTGCTCACCGTTCCGGGGAATGAGGTAGCCGCGAATCTTCTCCATCGCGTTTTCGCGCTCATATCGATTCATGTCCTCCCACCGCACGGCAGAGGCGCGACATGCGTCAGGATGCGGGATCGGCACGGCGGCTGACGGATCGAAAATGACCGGGTGTGTGGGTGCAGGAATGCCGGTCGTCAACGTGCCGATTCCGCCGTCGCCGTCGTCAACCAGCTCCGATACCGAACCATCCGAATTGACTCGACGGTCCCCTGTTTTCTCGAAGCGGCCAACGGGCTGCTCCGCGTCACTATGCGCTGCGACGTTGGCCTCTGCCACCTGGGCGAGCGCCGCTCTCGCGGCTTCCTTGCCCTTGGCGAGGTCAGGAATGTCGAACGGGTCGCTATCAAGCCAATTGCATCCATCGAGCAAGACCAGGGCGGCATGGCATGCAGCGAGCGCGGAAATCGAGGGTTGCGAGTTCGACATGAGGCAGGGTTCCAAGAAAAGACCGTTAGATTAGTTAGAACCTCTATTATAACCCATATTGCGACGAGGGTCCGCGTGTGTCTCGCGCCGGACGACCCGCAGGCACTGGGAGCACTCAGTCCTCAAACGTGGCTTCACCCGGAACATGCACAAAGAGGGAGCACTTCGTTTCCCGCCGCATCAACGCGTTGTTCGCGCTGATAAGGATCTCCTGAGCAACGCCCAACGCCCTCAAGGGATCCGTGAACAAGATCGCTGCACGCGCGGGGTAGAAAGATTTTCCACCAACAATTTTCTCTCCCGCGTCCACTTCGAGCACGAAGGTTCCCGGCATTGCCGCGCTAAGGATTCGCTCAACGGTGCGGGGGTCCACCTCGGGCGCGGCTTCTTGCGCCGCCGCGATCATTTCTTTGCTGGGTCGCATGGATCAGCCCTCACCCACGCTTCGCGGCGCTGCTGGTGGTGTCGATCTGGGGCACCAGTTCGCTCTGCTGCGCCGAATCGCCAGCCGCCTCACGCGACTGCGGATTGTCCTCCGGGTTGGGCGTGGCCAAACCTTCGGTGTCGCCCTTTGGATCGACGACGGGCAGCGGCGTGCCGCTGCTCAGGGATTCGGAAGCAAGCTTTTTGGCCAGCTCGGTTGATGCGTTGAAGCGAAATGGAAACATGGATGCTCCTATTGAGATACTGGGGCGTTATAGCGCTCGGATGCGGTATAGCCCCGCGCACTTGCTTCGAACAATGCGCGGCGCACTGGTGGCTGAATCAGGGCGACACTACGCGGATCGGATTGCACATGTTGACCGCGTTCAGCGCTTATCCAGAACTGCGCGCTGTTCGCTGAGGTCGATAGCTTTCTTCATCCTCGCAGCCTCATCAGCCGCGATCTGCGCGCAGGCTTTTTCCACCTCCACCAGCGTCGCTACGGTAATCATATTTGCCTCGTCGGAAACCGCTTTCAGCTTACCGATTTCGCATTCGTTTGCCGAAGACACCGCTTTTGACAACGCATCAGGCGAGAGCGTTGCGTCGTAGAAGCACTCAGTCGAATGCCAGGACTCGTAGCATGTGCGCCGGAGCGCAACTTCCAGCTTCGCCGCCTTCGTCTCAACTGCGGAAGGGAGTTCCGTTTTCGCGCGCGCTTGACCTGGGTAGATAGCGTAGACCCAAATCATAGCGCCAGCCAAAATCAGGCCCAGCAAACCAGACAGGGTGTCCACCCAATCGTCGGAAAGGTACGCCGCCCATTTCTTAATCAGCATATTGCCTCCGCTGCGTCATTCAAGGAACAAAACGCGGAGATCGAGGACTGCGCTCACGAGTGAAAGCAGACACAAACCCGCGAGAACGAGCATGCCGCACAACGCGACTGGAGGAATGGGTTCACGCCGCCCTTTGTGGAGCGCCGGATTCATGCGCTCAGCAGCGGTCATGGAGTCCGCGCCCACGTTCGCGGAATCGGCTGGAAGGGTTTGGATCGATCTGAATGGCATAAAGGCTTCGTCCTAAATATGACGCACTTACCTATAACGACAGCGCGAGAAGATACATGTCGTCCGGGCAGCATATGACAGCATTATAACCCATGCACGACCAAACGCCGAAGCGTTAGCGCCCCTCCCTTTGCTGTCGGTATTGTCGTAATGCAAGCTCAAAGTCAAAGCGGGGCGCTGGGTGCTGAAAGTCGAAATCCGGGTAGCCCCTGGCCCTGTAATACTGCGCAATGGCTTTGTTGGCACCTCGCAATAGCATGTCGGCCTGCATAAGCTGCTCTCCATACGCTCGAAGCTGCGCGTCCACTTCTTCCGACCTTATTTGATCCTGCTTGCCGCTTGGCACGATTACTCCATGAGGGACACTACTACTCGGTTTTTGACCACAACTGTGAAGCCCGTTCCAGAGGGAAATTTCCCGTCGCCGAACGTCTTTATGCTGGCCGCAACGGATGGGGTAAGGATTGCGGCCTTGATCTCGTCCAAATTGAAACCATAGACACGTTCGCAGTAGCGGAGCATTGCGTGTTCGCTGACCACCACTTCGCGTACCGTCAACGATTCGATGCGCTTCCCGATATCTACAACCTTCTGCTGCGCCATTACGCGGGACGCTTTCACAACTTGAAGGTCGGACCACGCTTGCGAACAATCATCTTTCGCGGTCGCCAAGCGTGCCTGAAGTGATTCAAGCGCCGGATCGTTCTCAGGTAAGGCAGCGACCTGAGCCATCAGTTCTTGGACCACTCTCTTACGCTCAATGTACGTGCCTTGAGCGACCTGCATCTTGTTAACCACCTCATTTAGCTCAGCTCTTGCAGCTTTACGACGAGTTTGAAGTGATTTTAGGGGCGCACTCATGTTCTTTTCACCTTCTTGCGCTGGAATCCGTCTAACGGCTCGACTCTGGCGAGCGGTGTCCATGTTGTTCGTGCTCGGCCCGCGTTGGCAGGCAGTCGGCGAACTCCGGTCGAGCGGCCAGTTGCGCGGCAAACACCTCGAAGGTCAGCCCGATCCGTTTAGCTTCGGCGCAGAACTCCGAGACGGCCATCTTCGACGCTACGGGCGCTTGGGCGGGCGAGCAATCGCCGCCATTACTTTCCGACATTCCGCGCCTCTTTCTCTTCGTAATTCGAGAGCGTCCCTTGCGCCATGTTCAGCAAAAATTTCGCCTGCTCCAGAGCTTCGGAAGGAGCCGAACTTTCGACGCGACTCGCAACAACACCTTCTTGTCGCATTTCATGGGAAAGGGCGAGGTGAACTGATGCGGCCATCAGGTGAGCGGAACGCGTCAGCGCAGCATGGCGAGCAGAACTGTCATACCCCAGTTCAATGGCTGCTTTTTCGGATGCCTTCAACAATTTGTATGCGACGCGGCCCTGCTTCCAAACGTCGCCGCCCGCCGATGGGTCGAACCCAGGCATCTGAGGCAGTTTAGCGGCGTCGCACTTGATGCTGCCGAGACGTTCGCCAAGGGTATCTTCACCTTGCGCGTTTCCAAGCACCTGAGGCGCGATCTGGTGCATCGACCAGAGCCATTCGAAGACCGAGGAATTGTCCATCACTTGGTCCGCGTCCTGCTCAAACCCCTTTCCGCACACAACGCCCCCAATGTGCCGGGTAATGTCCAGTGCGCGAACCACATCCGGATCGCCCGGCGCGAACCGCTCGACCGCACTTTGCACTCCAACCAGGGTGAACTTGCCCGGCTTGGTCTGGGCTAGCGCGGGCGCGCACGCGAGAGCGAAAGCAAGCGCCGCTGCAATCGGCTTGAACATGTGGGCATTCCTCTATGGATTGGACAAGTGATCAACTACGGGTATGTATTATATCTACGCACTTGTTCACTGTCTGGCGCAAAGAACTACCGAACTTCCCAGCACCCCGTCACCACACTTCGCGCGTGCGTATCTGCTTGATCTCGGTTTTCGCCGCACACATAGGCCAGCCAATGGTTACGGGTCGAGACGATGAACTTTCCCGACACCGGCAAACTCTTGAACAGTTTGCCGAGGGTTAGCGTTTCTGCATCCGTGTCCGGCTCCCATTCGATGAGGTTCAGGCCGCACTTGGTTGCAGCGGCAATCCCGAGGTGTTCGTCGATTCCCCGTTCGGCGCACCACCCGAGGTCACGGCACGCGCCAATAGCCTGCTCAAACGGAATGCCGCCCGCCTGACTGATTGCATAGGGTACGCACCCACTCTCGACACACCGCCCGTCGTCTTCGAGCATCGGCCTGTCCCAGTAATACGGCTCATCGTGGTGGTCCCAGGTGTTTCCGCACTCGGTGCATTTCCGATGGCTATCCCGTCGATTCAGCGCGTGCAACACCCGGCCCGTTTCAGGTCTTCCTCGCCCGCTCTTGCAGGTCGGGCACAACGGCCAATGCTTGGGAACGTAGGCGTCCTCGTCGTTCGCATCTACATTTGGGATCAAACTCACGGCATCAATGGGCGTGAGCAGGCCGCGTTTGATCAGCCATTCGACAAAAGCCGACTCGCTAATCCAGCAGTAGTCCTCCTGGTCGGCTTCCGCTTCGGCGTAGCGTTCCTTACGAAACTCGCTGGCAAGCGCCGCAATGTCGAGCGTCGCCGCCCCACGGAAAGGTCCACCAAGAAATCGACCGTCTTGGTCGTGAAGCACGTAGATGGTTTCGTTCGTCGTAGACATAGGTTCGTTCATGTCATCGGGTCAGCCCCGATCAAGGCTTGTGGGCGTGGCAAGGGGTGTTGGATCAGGCGGGTAGCGTCACCACAGACCATCCGCCAGTCTTCTCGTATGCGATGCGCCCTGCTTTGCGCAGAGCTTGAAGGCGACGATCAATGATGCGGTACTCCGGCACCTTTGCGGACGACAGCTTTCGCGCCTCTGCTTCGGCGTCACCGCCCTCAATCGCGCTTGCTCTCGAATGGCCCTCGCGAATGCGTTGGAGAATCGCCTCGTCGAGCGCCTTGTAATCGACCTTGTTCATGCTTTTTTTCCTGTCTGGGTGATACACCGCCCTGTGCGGTGGCGGATCGGTGGCTTATGGGTTCCACTGCCCGGCAGTCCGCTTGCGATACGCGCACTCTCGCAGGGCGCGGCGTCGTAATAATTGCGGCCAAATTGTCCTACATGCCGACCGGAGCGCCTGCGGCGCAACTATGGCTACGGTCCCGATCCCTGCCAGTAGCCTGCGCGGACCACTGAGCCTCTTCAAGCCCTCTCGATAGCACTTTCCAACGCTGGGGGGCGTTGCGGTGGCCGCATCAGGACACCAAATGTCCAGAGCTTGTGTCCATAGCTATTGCCTTATGTCCAGAGGATCCCGCAGCCGCGTCATCGGGCATTGTTCCGATAGCGGCCCGGATTGCGGCAGCCATCTGCTTGTCGTTCAAACAACGGGCCATGGTGCTACCGGGAGGGCATGGATAACCGTTGAAGGCATCCAGGGCGCTAACGACCATGCGATCCGTGATCGGCCTACGCGCGGCGCGCTGCACCGTGCCGTCTTCTGCTGCGGTCAGCGCAACCCACGCACCAGAATTTTTCCGCACGTCTTCAATTGCGTCATCGCTGATGGGTCCGTCATATCCGCCGTCCGAGCGGGGCCGCACCCAGAACAATGGCAGTCGGTGCGCTCTACCGCCTCCCTCCCGCTCAGCCTGCCCATGCAATAGCCCCTCCACCCGTTCCCGGATCTGCTGTTCAAGATCCGCAGCACTAAGGTCTTCAGACCCCGGGACTTCGCAACCAAGCAACGCGGCGACCGCATGCAGCACACGTTCGGCAGCTATCAGGCGCTGCGCCTCAGCCGGATGCCGATAGCCGGAATGCGTGACGTGCGGGCAATCGAGAATGCCATGCTGCTCGAAGCAGGCATCGGAGCAGAACCACTCCCCTTCTTCCGGGTATTCCGCAATGCAATGGGCCGCTTCGCTGGCGGGCTTGCCGCAATTTGCGCACTGGCTTTCGCTCTCTGCCTGCTCCTTCTCTGCGGCGGCTGTCGGCGGCGCACTTAGATCGCGCAGCGCGGGTAAGAGAGCATCGATCAATCGGTGACAGCCAAGGCGCGTCGAAATGGATGCAGCGCCCAAGTGCCGGGAAATGAGGTCATCACGCATTTCCCGCGTGAGTGTCGGCTGCGTCTCTTGAACCTTTCTTTTGCTCATATCAGCCGCCATTTCGCATCAGTGGGTCGAATGCGGCGCGCAGCAGCTTCACCCCGCGCTTTAAAAGCCCACCCTTGCGGTTAATAAGGCCCAGGCCGATCATGACTTCGGTGAGCGTGTGGCCGCAGCTATAGCCAGCGGCCTTCTTCAGGACACCCACTTCAATGAGCTGGCGATGGTCCGCGCCCCCAAAGTCCGTTCCGCTGAAGGCGCTGGCTAGATCGGACTCGCTGACGATATGGATCGTGCTCGCTGCAACGAAACTGGCACGTCCGCCTGCGTCGCTGTGGCTCGCCCCAACCCTAGCAAAAGAAGGGGGTTGGCCGGGGGCGCTGTCGAGTGCGGCACCGAGCTGCATCCCGACCGGAAAGCAGGCCTCCTGGGCGACGAGAGCGCGCTGACCCTCCAACAAAGCGCGCACGTCGCTCTCTTTGTATAGCCGCTCAGCGGCGACCGGTGCCTCTGCGCGATGCTCCGCGTACTTGGTGATCGAAAGCGGGTCGCCATGGGGACGGGGGATGGGCTGGTTCCAGATCCATCCCGCGGCGCGCATGCCAAGCCACTCTGACCCGTCTTCCGTGGCCGATGCCTGGCCCTTGGTCGTATGTTCGCAGTTCTGCTTCATTGGAGATCCTTCGAGGCATGGACGAAGGCGGAAATCTTGCCGTGTCCCTCGTCGCCCGCGAGCGCCACGACACGAGCGCCCCGCTCGCTTGGCACGGCGCGCACCATCGACCGGATACGCCGCGCCGCCGCCTGGGCATAGTTTTTCTCTGTCACCACGGCATCCGACTCCCATTCCATGGCTTCCGCGTCACAGATCTGCGCGGCTTCCTCAAGCGCGGAATTTCGGTCCGTCTCGCGGTCCACGAGCGAGGGATGTTCGAACAGGTCTTTAACGATGTTCCCCCCTTCCTCCCGCAGCGTTTGCGCGACGCGAGGGTGCTCCGTCAAGTAGTGCTTGTTCAGCCCCGCATCGAACACCTTCCAGGCTGTCGGTAGCTCCTTCGCGTCTTTCGATGCGCTGCTTTGGAGAGCCGCGTAGGTCAGTGCGACGGTGTGTTTCGCCGCGTGCTCGCGTTCAAAGCCGTCGTGGCTCTCTATGCCCACGAGGCGTTCCTTCCACACGGCGGTTATGACGTTGCAAAACGGATCCCCGTTCGGATCCAGCCACGCGACCACGCCCCCGGCTGGATGAGCGGCATGTTGGCCCTTGAGGGCGCGAATCGACGAGACGATGCTTTTGAGATCGCACGACAGCCCGTTGCTTCGGAGATTGTTCACGACCACAGCGGCTACTTCCAGACCGTCGCTCAAGCCCGTGTTGTACGCCGTCTCTCGAACCGGGGGCGCGCAGTTGGCCGGGTCAGGATCCTCTCCACCCTGCACAACCTCCTGCCCTTCGATCACTTTGTATTCGAACACGTCGCCGTCTTCGTCCCCTTCCGTGACCAGCAAGCGCAGCGCGGGCAGACGGACGGCGCATTGAATCTCGGCCACGTCATCTTGCATAAGCCCGTGGTTGCCCTGCGCCGCGTCCATCGCGTCCGTCAGGCTCTCGTGGACTTCGGTCGGAAAGCCCGCATCCCAGAACATGTTGGCCCCCGCTTGCTCGGCCTGCGGGGGGCGGCTCAGGTAGTCCAGGATACACATGCACTGCGCACCGCTGATGCTCTTCACGTCGCTCCGAAGGATCCCAGCGCTCTGCCCGGCCTGCACAACGGCCCACATCACCGCATCGCGGTGGTCCTGCGGCTCCGTGGCGGGCTGCGACGCGGCAGGAGCCGTGCAATCGGGGGCGCTGGCCGCAGGCGCGGCATATTTCGGATCCGCCAGCATTTTGGACAGCGCATGCTGTAGGCCTTCCTCCGTGATGCGCTCGCCTTCGCAGTGCTCAATGAGGTAGGCCGGAAAGTTCTCCCAGGCCACGGGTTGCGCATGCCCCGCAACGCGGGCCACATTTTTGTAATGCGCCGGATCCAGATTCGTACTCATGCCCCTTCCTTATTCTGTTCGTTTGATGCGCTTGCTGTCCCAGATCCACCATGCATGTTGCCCTGCTCCGCAGCCTCCTGAAGGCCGTGAAGCACGCTTTCGTGGATGATGCGAAGCGGGATCACTTCGATGGAGTCCTTCACCCAGCCGCCCAGGTCGTGGTCATAGCGATGGACAAAGAGTTCGCGCTCATGCCATGGCTGGTCCGGCTTGCCGTCGAGCTGCGGAATGGTGTAGCTGTCGAAGGGTCCGCCATAGGTCGGGACCACCCCAAGCTCGGGATGCTTCAGCGACACAAAGAACGGTCGTGATGTGATCGGGCATTTGGACGGCGCGAGATCCGGATTCGAACTCCCGGATACGGGGGCGCTGGAAAGCGGCTCCCCCGCACGGAAAACGGGAAACGAACCCGCGACACCTGCATCGCAAGCGTGAGGCACACCGTGCTCATCAACGTAAAGGTGCGCTACGACCTTCCCAATGACAGGTGCGCTCTCGATGGCTGCGATCACAGCGCGCTTCCATCTGTTCAAGTCCGGATGCGTTGCTGTGTCGTATGCGTCGCGAGCAGATCGGACCATATCCGCCGTGACGGTGATAGGGACGCGCAGCCGGGACACCGCTTCAACCACAGCACCGTAGGCCCGTTGCGCAGTGGCTGCGTCATCACCAAAATGCTTCGCAACAATTGCGTTGATTTCCTCGGCGTCCGAGGGCGCGATTTTGTTCTTGTCGTTCATTTCATTCGCCCTTCGTCTCTACTCAGACTGTTGTCTTCACTGCAAGAGCAGCATCAATCACCTTGATGGCCGTGTGAAGCTCGTGCTGTCCAATGTGCTTGCGCACATTCATCAGGACGCCCTTCAGTCGGTCCGTTTCCTTCACGCTGTGTTCCAACCCGGCCTGCCCCGCATGAGGATGACGCTCGGTGCGGTCGCCGCTGGGGCAGGAACGTTGCCCCTCGCTGGCCTGGGGGGCGGAATAGACGCACTCCTTGAGGAAATCGTCGTAGTCACGGCCCTGGTGGTAGTAGTCGATCCAGCGCTGGTACTCGGCTGCCATCGCTGCGTTCCCGTCGCGCTGCTCGTCCCCGGCTACAGCGGTGTTTGCCAGGGATGCGTGAACGCGTCGTAACATCGGGATTGCGAACGAAAGCACGCGGCGCGCGTCGTTGATGGTGGCGGCGCGCTCGCGGGTTTTGGAAAAGAGGCCGTCCGCTGAGGTCTGGGCCTTCCCTTCGCCTATCGGAACAAGCATGTCGATGGCGCGCAAAATCGTATCCGAAAGTTCATCATCGACTTCCATCATGAATCCTTCTGCGCGCCCGGT
This sequence comes from Achromobacter sp. 1012554356, assembly GCF_059760815.1. Lineage (NCBI taxonomy): Bacteria > Pseudomonadati > Pseudomonadota > Betaproteobacteria > Burkholderiales > Alcaligenaceae > Achromobacter > Achromobacter sp. 1012554356. The sequence continues at coordinate 81,902 of NZ_JCBANC010000018.1, forward strand.
TGCGCGGACAGGGCCGCGCGAGCTTCATGGATACTCGGCCCGTAGCGGCGCGCCCCGTCGAACATGCGTTGTCTGAGACTGTCGCACGGCATGCCTTGGTACTCCGTGATGAGGCCATGCAGTTCCGCCGCCGCGTGGACTATGCGAGCCATATCCGCCGCCTCGCTGGCCTGGGGCGCGGCATAGCAAGGGTGCCAGTAATCAGAGGCAGGAGTATCCCGCGTAAAGGTGAGATACAACCCCGGCTCATCAAATTCGTGCGGTTCCCGAGCATAATGACGCTCGCCGGGCCAATCGGTGTAATACCCAACTATCTGCGCCCGCCCTGCAACGGGGGCGCTTGCCAAGGCGGCATTGAGTGCATCCAAATGGCGCAGGGCGTTGGTGATCTTGTGGGTGTACCCGCGCGCATGCGACCCGATAGGACCGACCCGGCGCTCAATGGCGGATAGGCTTTCCATCATTCGATGCAAACCCTGCAACGTCGCTTTCACTTCGTCGTAGTGCTCCGTGCTCGCGGCGGTCTGCGCCTCCCCGGCTACAGGAGCGCTTTGCAGAGGTGCGGCAGTGCCAACACGCGCGGCCTGGGCAGATGGGTGCAGACGGTCATATTCTGCCTTAGCGGCTGCGAACGCAGCCTCCCGATTCGGCCATTCCTTGTTGAAGGCTTCACTGCACGCCTTGTAAGTGCTGACTTGGGCGTAGCCATTTCCGTCCGTCAGGAATTGGTCCTCAAAGTCTTCAAACGCCGCCCGCTCATCTTCTGAAGGGACGTGCAGCGTGGACAGCACAGCGCGGACGATGGCGCGCACGTCGGATGCATTTGCCTCGCCATCGGGTTGCAGCCACGGCGCGGCGATTCGATCAATTGCTTCATCTGTCAGCCGGGGTTCCTGCATTGCGGCTTTGGGCGTGTGGGATTGGGTCATATCCTTTCCTTGAGTTTCCCTTGCGGCTAGTTGGCGTATTCCAGGCTCGGGAGGACAGTGCGAGGCGAAATCCGATGGCACGCAGCGTCACCGTTACCCCTGTTGGTTCTCGGTGTGTCACACACACCCTTAACCCGATATACGCAGGGTTTGGCGATGGCGCAATAGCATGCGGTATTAGGCAATCTCTGCCGCTCCTGAGTACGGTCGAGTTCCATCACCCCTCCTGCTGCTGTGAGAATTCATCGTATGCCTGTCGAATCCGCACTACTTCGTCCATGACTCGCTCCCGATAGATCAGTTCCGGGTCGTCTTCCTTTCGCGTGTCCGGCCCATCGGCCCTAGCTATGGCGTCAAGTGCTTTGAAGACCTTCGAGCCGAACGTACTGATAGCCTGACGCAAACCAACCGCCTCGCTGGCCCTGGGCGCGGCATGGTCGAACAGCGGCTTCCACTGGTCGGGCTTCTCGGCGCGCAGCATCTTCCCGAGGCCCGAGTTGTGGCGGTGCGGCCCTTCGTACAGCCCATCGCTGCACGGGCGATACCAGAACAGAGGCTTGGCTACACGGGCGCTTGCCAGAGCGTCGGACAATTCTTTTTCGAGCGCCGCGATCCGCCAATCTTTGCGCCGGAGCATTGCGTCGGCATCGGACACAAAGCACAACGGCTCACCCGGCCCCGGCTGCGTGCTCGCACGCCTGTAGCGACGGGATGGCGAGCCACCGTAGTAAAGCCGGGCCACAACTGGCAACGACTCACCTTCCTTCGCCGCCTGATCTGCGGCAACGCGGGCGCGCTGCTTGGACAGCAGGGTGTAAGCATTGTCGAATCCCACCGAGTAGATGCGCCGGTTTTCCATGGTGTCGAGGCTCGGATTGGCTCCGAAATAGCGGTCTGCGGCTGCGCACCAGTCCTCGGCGTGCTGAAGGGCCGCGTCGTTTTGGTCGGTCATTACTTTGCCTCGGTGGTGTCGGTCGCGGGGGCGGCATCATCGGATCGATGAACCCCTGCCGCAGCAGAGACTTCGGACGCGGCGGACGGGGACGCCGCATACACCGCGTGGACGAAGCCATGATCCGGCTGCGGATCCCGGGTCAGAATGATGCTTTGCTCCAATAGGCGCGGTCGGAAATGGATGCCAGTGGTATACCCCACGACTTGTAGGCCTGCGGGCGCGATCTTCGTCAGCACGTCGTTGAAGATCGCATCACACATCACCGCGACCTCAAATTCCCCGCTTTCGGTCGTGTGCGCCCCTTCGTCGCAGAGGTGATCGACAAGAGGGAAGAAGTCGCCGTCGTCGGTTTGCCGATTCGATAGCCGATGATTGAGCAACACTTCTTTGATCGCGTGATAGAGCACATTAGCCGACCATTGCAACCTCGGTCCCACATCGCGGGCACCCGCCAGATTGACGGCATCGTCCTGCTTCGATATCGCGTTCATTGCGGCCACAGCCAGGATCGCGTCTGCCATTTTGTCGTTGGCGGGGACCAACTCAGGCCATTTTCCGAACCATCGCCGCATGCCTTCAAGCGCACGTCGGATGGCAACGCTCCCACCCACTTCAGGGGCGATTTCCAGGGCTGCGCGGGCAGCGACGACGGCGGGCGCGTCCTGGTGGGGCACGAATCCGCCCTCATCGTCGGCCCACTTCATTCCGCAGCCGTCGCAAATGGTCCAAATTGCTCCGCCGCGATGCGTGCTTTCATGGACGCAGGTGCTGCTATCCACGAAGTCCAGCAAATCGGCCAGCGCCGCCCGCTCGTCGGAGGCAGGGGCGCTGATGAGCGCAGCTCTCGACGCCCGCTCATGCCACGCCCTTGAAGCCCTGCGGGTCGCGTCATTGTTGTAGCCCGTGCCATCGAGCCGATGCGTGCAGTCATACTCGTTGATCTGGCACCACTGCTCAAAGTCCTCCTGCTCATCGACCGCAGGCACGCTGGCCAGCGCTGCGCGCGCCATGTCTCGCCAATAGTTGCGTTCCTCTTCCGGATCATTGCCGTTCGGTGTTTGGGCGGGCGTCCTTGCGGTGTCCCAACCGTCCCAGCTCGACGCTTTGGCCATGGCGCGCGCCATGCGCTCGACGACTAGCGCTTCGCTTTCGCGGGCACACAGCTTCTCAAGCAGGTCGCCTTCGATGGCGCGCCACACGGGCAGGTAGGCCACGCTCGGGCGTCCGTGCTGCGCCCCGATTTGAAGCAGTTCGGTATCGGTCAACTTTGATCGACGTGCAGCCTTCTGTACGCTCATTTGATGATTCCTTACGAAACTCTTGTGGGGGCGCGACGTTTCGACAACCCGCGCAAAGAAAGGGAGCTACCGCATCAGGTTGTTTTCATGCGGCGCGCCCTCTCGGGATTCGGCATGCTACGAGTCGCCTTCCGGGCGTTTCATGTCACGAACGTTGGCGTGAAAAGTCTCGGCCCGGTCGAGGCTCTGGCGCGCTTCCACGAGATCCTTTTCAGCGCGTTCAAAAAGCGCCTTGCGTGCGTCATCCCAGGTCGGGTAGTAAGACGCAAACTCGGTGATCTTGGCCGTGCGCTGCCCACCCTCGTGAAAGAGAAACTTGTCGGTGGATTTCTCAAACGTCTCAGCCTTGATAGACGCAATCCCGCTCCACGGTTTGACCCGGAACCACACTTCGCTCATTTATTTCTCCTGTCCTGGCGAATGATCCGGATTCGCCTCGGTGGGCGCGTCAGGCGTTAACGCCATGCCAAGCGCCAGACCGACGGCCACGTAAATTGCGAGGTCAAGAGCGAACATAAATAGCGGCGCGGCGTCCGCCCACGGGGTTCCAGAAGGACCGCGTTGGGCCTCGCCAAAAACGAACTCGGTCAACTTCGGCAGCTTTCCGGCAAGGAAGAGGCAAGGTGGTGCCAAAAGAACGAAGATACGCAGAAGGACGGGCATAGAAGGCTCAAGGGTGAAAAAGGAAAAGTCTATCAACCTCCGCGCAGATCAAACCGTCGTCTTTGCGTTACTCGATTGGAGCGCGACCAGGGCATCGAGCAGAGCCAAGACCGTTCGCGGCCCTGCTGCGGCGATGTAGCGGGCGTTGGCAGCTTTCTGCTTGCGCGACATGTCCAGGCCTTCAAAGCCCATCCAGTGGATGATCGGTTCTCTGGGGGCGAGCTGCACTTCAAAGGTATTGCTCTGCTCCCTGATGAACGTTTTCCACTCCCCGCCCGTGGCCCGCTCCGCACGCCGCCGCAGCGCAGTCAGATCCAGCCACTCGGGTAGCGCCCCCGCGCCCTGATCCGCACTACCTACGGCAGCGGGCGTGCCGGGCGGGACCGATGCGGCCTGCCGGGACACAACCTCATCGCGAACCGCCTTGGCCAAGTCCAGATCCTGGCCGGGGCTGAAACGCTGGCAGATGCGCAGAAGGTCTTCGTCGGACACTTCCACATTCTTTGCAAGGTTGAGGTTTTCCTGCTGGCTCATTTCGTGCCTTCCTGTGCAATGATCAGCGCCACCCAGCTCACGATGCTCTTGCAGGCGGTACAGTTGACCGGACGTTGAGTCGGTTTCGCGGCGGGCACACCGATCCAGTCGGTTCGCCCGCAAAGCGTGACGTTTCCCGAAAGCCCGTCCGGTTCGTAATGAACATCGCCTTCGAAGTCTTTCACGCGCCCCACGGATTCGTTCGGCTTACCCACGCTGCTCTTCCAATTCGCGCTCATGACGCGACAGGCAATCTTTGCGGCAGAACACGTCGTCGTGCGCGAACAACCAACCCTCGGCAAGCGCCTGCTTGCGCAACTTCGTGCGGTCGCGCTGTCCATCAACATACTCCCCGCAGCCAGTGTCCGCGCAAAAGCGGCACACCAGCTCGGTCCAAATCGGCATCTTCGGCAGCGCCATCGCGCCCTCCTTTTTTAGCGTTTCTGTTTGATCCAACCCGCCAGCGATCGCGCACGTTTGCGCGATGCGCGCGGCGGACGGTGCGGCCACATCGCCGCATCCACGCCTTGCTCGACAAGCGTGTGGTAGGGAGAGCCTGGAACGTCGATCTGGCCGTCTTTCAAAGTGATCGAGGTGTGCCAGCGCCCAAGCTCTTCGCCGTTGTCCGACTCGATTTCGAGGTAAGGCAGGATCCAGCGCCACCGTGCAGCTTGCACCGCCTCTCCGATTGCGGGAGCGGTCACTTGCGGCGCTGCGAAGCGTCCCAAGGCAATGGTGTAGGGGCGCAGCGACGACTCGTATGCGCCCCCATCGCGCTCCGACGCCTCTTTCTGCGACGCAGACACGATCAGGGTCGAATGCTCTTCGTGCATCCACGCCAAGACCGCACCGCCAGCGGCACGGGCGACAGGGGCCGTATACAGCGGCTCGTGCATCAGGCGCAGAAGCTCATTGGCGAAATCCCAATCCACGTCCGCCTGCTCGCATTGCGTGGCGCTTTCGACACCTTCCTTCAGGTATGCGAAAACTTCAGCGCTGAGCTGGATCGGCTTCTGGGCCGTGGCGGACTCGGCCTGATTCGGCGGAAGAGCGCGCTTGTTCCATGCGGCGATATCTTCCGCCGAATCAAGGTTCAACGTCGGCAGTTGCGCCCCCTTGCAACCTTCCGTGCGGCAGCGTGCCTTGGGGTTCTTTCGATCCCACAAGGCGTACAACGGCAAACCGCAGAACGGGCACGGCTCCAGGTGACGGTCAGGCTGCGCGGCGATGGCTTGAGGTTGCATGGTCATCCTAGCGGTATGGGGCGGCGCGATCAGAGCAATCGAACAGCGCCGCATTTGTGTATCTATTTTAACCCATAGCTAAGAGACGCGCCCCCCTGTTTCTTGTGCGCGTTACAAACTCGCGGCGGATTCAGCGCTGAATAAACCCAACGATCAGGGCTGCCCAATCCGCATGTCCAGCAGGCGAGCGACACCGTATGCCCACTGTGCGGCGTAGTCGGTGTGACCACACGCCAGCGCTTCGGCCATCGATACTTGTGCGAGGGTCGGGGCGGTAAGCCCGCGCTGCGCGGCGTAATCCTGTGCGGCTTTCAGGACGGCCTGCTTCTCCGCCTCGATCCAGACTTCCGGCATCCGATTACCGCGCTTGCCTGCTTCGACGATCAATGCGTCGTAGATTGTCCGGGCAGGTTCGACGCGGGGGCGAAATGGGTCGCTCATCGTAACCATGGTCGTTCCTGCGAAGTTCAGAATGCCTGCTTGTGGCTCATGCTGCCTTGCTCGTTTGTGCATTTGCGCCCTGAGCGCCCTGGTCATGCGGACGCGCATACATAATCGCGTAGCGCGCAACCAATCTTCCCGCGTCGTCTTTGACAACCCTGAAGAAGTCCTCGCAAGCCCGCGCGTGGCACTTGCCGCCCTCGTCCCTGTAGACGATGAGCCGCTTGCCGGTTCCTTCTTCCGTCGCCTCGCAGATCGTCGTGAAAAGGCCGCCCTTGTGATAGAGGTAGACGCCCCCGTCCAGCACTTCGGCACCGATCTCACCCCATGCGCGAGTCCACTCCGCCACGGTGTCCAGAGCAATCGTCACGCCCCTGGACGGAAATTCTATAGTGCCGACACGAAAGACCGCCGAATCGTTCCAGCCTTCGCCCCCAGTCCCTTCCGGGCAACCCATCGCATGGAACTCGAACCGGTTCTTTTCGCAGAAAAATTGAATGTCAGCGGCAGTCACGTCAGGCCGCAAAGTAACGGCTTCTTTGCCTGTCTGCTTGTCGTACAGCTTGGTGGTTTGCATATCGTGATACTCCTTTCTGTGTTCGGGTTGCAGCAGTGTGAAGCCGGATTTCGGCGAACATTTGTGCCGACACCGTTGACACTTTAAGGCGGGCTTGGCGTTGCAGCCCCTGGCAGCCTGTACGAATACACCCATTTGGGATACCCCATGCCTGCCATCCCGTTGATGGAAGTCACAACCCGCGTCAAGCGGCTCTTCTTCCACATGTCCCCCAGGTCACGCCCGAGCTGGGTGCATTTGTGAGCGCCATATGGCATCGGGACGAATTTTGCGTTCGTTGCAGCGAGGTAGGCATCCACAAAGCCCTGATTGAGCACATCGGCCCAAGCCTTGCCGAACGTCGGATCTTCGTTCTGTCGCAACCACTTTTCGATCCACGCGAATCTTTGTTCGGGTTCCATAGATTTCCCGTTGTACCTACTCGATGCGGCGACGAGAGACGTTGATGCGTGCGACGCTCCCGGCCTCATAGCGACGCCGAGGGTTCACCCCACCACAGCGTCTTCGTCCAAGTGCTCTTTGCAGATGAAGTTTGCATTGCCATCGCAGGGTGAGTGAGTCGGCCCAGCCAGATAGGCTTCCCCCTTGCGGAATGACGTGTGTCTGCCGTTCTTCATGCAGAAGTAGCATCCGACCTCTTGGCCGTCGTCCAGCTCGAACACGGTGTTTTCCGAATCGTTGGTCATCATTTCCCCTGTTGATGCTCCCTGCTGGAGCGCACCGCGTGAATGTTCAATCGCCCTTTCGAGCGGCCCGATCAGATAAGGTGCTCCATCCCGGCCAGAGCGACACATCAACGTGTCCGACTGAGCCGAGTTGGCCCTTGCTCCATTCGTGCAGGGCGGAGATCTCGCTTGCCGTCATCTTCGCCACCATGCCTCCGAACGTCGGCGTGACGGCCTCACGGGCGGCGATATCCGGACGCACTGAGGCCAAGGCCGCTGCCACATGGCGGCGGACCGCCTGTGCGGAGTAACTGGCCCGGTCATCCAGCTTCGGCAGAGCGTCGATTTCCGCCCCCGGAACCACAAGATCCCGGATCATTTCGGCGATGAATGCGCCGTGGCTGTTCATGTCTTCAGCCAGGGCGGCAGCGCGCTCCAGACCAGCGTTGAAAAAGGCCATGTCGCCGACAATGCTCGCGCCCGGTGCGCTTGTCTGGAACTCGCTCGGTGCCGTCGAAACGGGAATGCCAGCGCGCTCGCATTCCGCCAGCGTCGTCACGAACTCGAAGCTGTCCTCATCAGGACTCGTGATTTGCACGCCCAAGGCCAAATGCGCCACCAGGGGCGCGGATTCTTCAACGCCCGGGTTGCCACGACCGGACGTGACTTCCTGCCCGCTCATCACGACGTGCAATTCGCCCGGCGTCGTGAGCTTTCGACGGTCGTCTTTGAAGTTGCCCTTGAGCATAGCGGTCCAAACTTTCATACCCCATTCCTTTGGTCAGTGGCTTGGCTGCGTCGTCGGTCGTAATTATTCCGAGACAGTTCGCCACAGTTTAAGCGCCGCCCGTCAGGCGGCGACCGTCGCAGCGCCCGCTGATCGAGCGATGACTTTATTATAACTCATCCCGTGCAAGCGGCGTAAATCTGCGACCGCCCGGACGGAGCGCCCACACTGCGAGCACCAGCCAATCGCAGCGAAAGTCAGTGCGCAACGCAGGGCATCAAGTCCCTTCCCTGCCCTTCGTGTCAAACAAGGGCGCAAAAGCGGAATACCAGCTTTGCCAGTCCCAAACTTGCCACGCCAGCCACCCGGCAGCCCCAGCCAGGATGACGACTTTGCGAAGCCTTGGAACGTCCCAAAAGTACGAAAACACGTAAGTGAAGGCGCAGGCCGATAGCCAGTAATGCCCGAAGTTGGATACCAACATTGCCTCCCTGGATTCAACGCGATTCGCGGAGCCTAGCCGATCTCTGTCCCGCTTGCGATAAGGTGAGCGATTCGCGGAGTAGCGGCCACCCATTCGTCCTCCATCCGCTCAAGCGCCTCGGCGATGGTGTAATCCAATTCTTGCAACCAGTCGAAGCGGTTCAAGACCACGGCCACGGCGACCTTTTCGCCTGTGGACATGACGCCCCAGGCCGCATCGCCGCCTCGATGCGCGTGCAGCGCTTTGTTGTACAGATGGCGAGGACTACCCGTGAACCACTGGGTAGCAGTCTCCCAAGGCTGAGCAGTGAAGCGATTCATGGCTTTCCTTCGGCTATGTGAAGGGGTTGAGTGTATTTCAAGCGGTCCAATTTGGCTGGCGGAAATAATCGGTTTGAGGACCAGCACCCATGCTGGCCAGACACCAGCAAGGCTTCACCCGCCAACAGCCCGAGATTGCCGCATAGAGCCGCAGCACGAGCTACCAGACCCCAGCAAAGAAAGGGGGCGGGACCAACCGCCCCCGGGGGGGCGCATCAGGATTGAGGCGCAGGATGCCGGACGCCTTCTTGATGCAGCCAGAAGCTCTCTGCTGGGCAGACGCAGATGCCGCACGGGTCGCCATACCCTGCTTGGACGCTTCGGATGTACGCGAACTCTGCGTCCCTGGTAAAGAATGTCGCTGCGGGAAATGCCCTGCTGCGGCTCGGGTACACGGTAGAGGCTGATCGGGACAGATTAGGGAGTGCCATCACCACTTCTTAAAAAGCGGGGCGCTCAAGCCGCTGTCTCGGGTGGCTGAGCGGTATCATGGATGAAGCGCGTGACAACCAGATCGGACCTGCCCGCCCGGTTGGCTAGATTCCAAAGCCCAGGATCCGAGAAGCACCCCAACTCATCGTGAAGCATCACACGCGGCACAACCGGCCACGCCACCAGCCGCTTGTACGCCTTACTTCCGACCGCATCGCGAAGCGCGGACTCATCGCAGCGCAAAACGGTGTACCCGCCACCATCCCAGCCAGCGCGCAACGCCGCGACGCGATCCAGCGCTTCACGCAAGGCCCGCCCCCGATATCCCGCAGCGGAAAGCCGCTTTCTCATCTGGGTTTGGGAGAGATCTGATTTGCCGCCTGTCGTGCGCTTTTTCATCTTTGAAACCTTCTTCTAAGTAGTGACTCTACGCGGAGCCATTTCATTGCGGTAAGGGCAATTCCTTGTATTCAACGGCGACAGGCGGGGAACCTTTACCCCGCCGTTCAAGCATTGCTTGATGCGAAGCCATGGAAGCCGGAATACGCTGGATTGACCGTGAACCCGCGACGTTGGGCTTCCTCTACGGCGGCGCGAATGCCCTGCGCAAGGCTCAGAAGTATCGCCGGGTCGGAAACAGGTTCGTCCCAGGTGAAGCGGTAGAAATCGCCCTGCTCCATCGTGACCGCGAACGGATACATCGTCGCCACCGCCACGACCGCCTCGGACTCAATGACCAACGTGTCGCAGAACTTCACGTCGGCGGCTCCCCCGCGTTCTGCCCAGGTGTGGTGAACCGTGGCCTTTTCACAGGCCAGCGCGCTGTCAGTGAAGTGGTGAATGGTCATTTGCGGTCAGCCCCCGCTCTCGTCCTCGGCATTGTTGATGGCGCGCTGCGTCAGAATGGTGCCGCGCATTGCGCCCCAGATTTGTTCCTTGGCCGAATTCCAGCCAAAGGCAAAGTCCTCTTGGCGCTGACCATCCGGGTCATACCCGATCACCTTGGACGGGCCAACGGAAACGGCGGCTTCGAGGTCGCGGATGGTCGGCAGCGCGACGTTGTTCAGGTGAGCGTTGGCAATCGCTACCGCTTCGAGCTGGACCTCGGTCGGAGCCGCTTCTTCACCCTCGGACGCGGCTTGATTGGGGGAGGATTCCGCACTGACGTTAAACCGAGCGCGCAGCGCGGCCAGATCCTCGCGCCATTTGGCGGTGATCTCGCCGATTTCCTCTCGCAGTGAATCGCCCGTCAACCCGGTGAAGGAAGCTGCGGCTTCAACGGCCTCCAGCGCAACGAAGCCGATTCGGCTGCGCTCACGGTAATACAGTTCGTCCTTCGTCATGGTCGCTCCATTCAGCGCAACGAAGCCGATTCGGCTGCGCTCACGGTCATTCAGTTGGTCTGTCGTCATGGTCGTTCCATCCGGTCAACCCCGGCAGCCGGGGAAAGGTTGTCAACGGAGAGCGTCACGTTCTTGGATGTCCGACTTGATCTCGGCAACCCAGTCGAGCGATTCTAGTAGGTGCTACCGCACCTCTGCCGCCATCTTCTTCAAAAGCACAATCACTTCTTCTGGCGCGAGAGAAGGGGCCATCCGGCTCAAAGGATCCTTGGGCGTGTCGGATGCGGGGTCGATCCACACGTTGAACCGCTCCTTTCCCGACCAAGTACCGAGTGGGCACCGTTCAACCGTGGCGCGCCGACCATCCGCGAAATGGACAATCATTTGCCCGGCCTTCGCCTCAATCCGGCTCACACCAGGGATTTCCGCGCAGGCTCCCACGACTCCGGCAGCGGTATCCGGTTTCGGCTCAGGCAAGCTGACGCTGGCAGGGTCGTTGGGGGCGCACATGGAAGATTTCCTCGTGGGTGATTCGGGGGTGAAGACGGCGCAGTCAGTCGCGCAAGCCCTTCACCACAAGACCTTATTGTAACCCAGGCGTGTGAGGTTTTGCCCGGCATCGGCGTCGCGTAACAGTTTTGAGCGGCGCGGCCTAGTTGGAAAGCCGCCCCCCGCCCATGCGCGCCCCGCGACTTCAGGACAGCCCGGCTGCCTCGTTAGCCGATCAGGCGGAGCAGGCCTCGTCCGTGGCCTCCTAGCGGCGGACAGCGCTCATGCTAAGGCCAAAGCTTCTTGCATCGCCGTCGCGTAATAGGCGACTCCCGCCGAGCGCCGCGTCAGCACATCGATCCCGACAATGCTCATTTGCGCGGGGCTGGCGTCTCGCGATTCGAAGTAGAACAGAAGCTGAAGAAGGCTGCACTTGACCATCATGGGATCTACGTCCTCAAGTCGCAGGCTCGCAGCCTTGATGCCCTCCGGCCCTTGGGCTTCGTATAGGCCTTCCAGCCATTGAAGGGCGACCCCGCCCGTGCCGCAGCACGGCTCATAGAAGGTGCGGCTTTCAGCCTGACCCACCAAGCGAACGATGAGCTGGCCAATCTCAGGGGGCGTGGGGAAGAAGCTCGTGCCCTTCTGATCGAACCGAAATTCGCTCAGCAAGGCTCCCAGCACATCCGCAGTAGGCTCCGAGCGCAGCGCCTGGGCAAGCACGTCAGACAGCGCCATTGCGATGCCGTCAAGGTCTTGCGGCAATGCCGCGTTCGGCGGATACATGCCGGTTTGCCGGAATGCCCAGGTGTCGATGAACAGGTGCAGGAAGTCGCGTGTTCCGATCCGATAGCGCGTCTGCTCCACCAGGGCCAATGCCTTGCGCAACAGGGCTGTGGTTTTGGAATTCAATTTATCGTCGCCTCTGCCAGTGAACGCGGTGCATTGCGCCCGAGGGAAATGCCTCGCTGGTGAGGGCGCGCCTCACCAGAAAGATCAAGGCTTCAGGTATGTACTGGAGCGGGTACGGGGAGTCGAACCCCGGTCGTCAGCGTGGAAGGCTGCTGCTCTACCATTGAGCTACACCCGCGAATCTTCAATCGCCCAGCGCAGGGCGCGCCCCCGGGAATTGCACGGCCTGCCCTTCCCTATAGCCCGGAAAGATCACACCGCGCCCATCCGGCAGGCTATCGGGCCACTAGGCCTTTTCCTCATCGTCCTCAATCGCGCGCTGGGTGTTCAACGTGCCCCGCATGGCATTCCAGACGTGTCCCATGGCCGACACCCAGCCGGAAGCGAAATCGTCCTTTCGCTGCTGCTCGCCGACGCCGTATAGAAGCGAGGGACCGGCGCGCAGTGCGCGCATCAGATGCCTGATCGTGGGCAGCACGGCGTTGTTCAGGTGGGCATTGGCGCTCGCAACCGCCTCTCGCTGAACCTCCGAGACTTCGGCAAGTTCCGCTCTTCGCGCCCGCAGGCCGTAGGCATCGGCAAAGGCAGCCAAATCGGGGTAGTTCTCACTCTGCGTGCGGAGCGTTTGATCACGCCACGTCAGAACGATTTCGCCCCCCGGCAACTCTTCGATGGTCAACGCTGTATTCGCGCTGCCTGTCGGCAAGGCGACCGCCATGCGCGCAATCCGACCGCCGAGGGCGTGAAAGGCGGTCATGCTTTGCAAAACCGCTTCCGCACGCAGCATGTCGAGAATCTTGGGCTTGTTCATGTTCATTGGCTCAGGTGCTGGCCCGGCATTCCGGGCCTGTGATCAGGTGATGCGGCTGACTCGAAAGTCTTCCGTGCGATGGTCGCCAGCGTACCGTCGTTTGAACTCTTTGCGGGCCGCGTGTGCGGATGACGCGCAAAGTGTCATGAAGTATTCGTAATGAAAACCGGTGCTCACGTAGACTGCGAACTCTATGTCGTTCAATTCGCTTCTCATGCTGCCCTGGCGAACCGGGGGGCGGCGGTCAGGCCGGGCCGACGCAGTATTGGCTGGGACGGCTGGCGACTCGTCGCAGATCGCGACGGCACAGCGCTTCCAATTTGCGCGCGGCATCGTCTGCCCCGACCAGCTTGCTGATGCGCTGCGAGCACTTCCAGGTCCGCGCGAGAACGCGGCGCATCTTGCGGTGATCCGTCGTGCTGCCATCTTTGTTGGTGAACTTCATGCTTGTCCTTGGCTCTGCCCGGCGAACCGGGGGCGTGTAAGTAAACGGCGTCCGCTCGACGCCACCACCGCTTAAGCGGCAAGCGCCTCCAACTGCGAGCGCGTCCAGCCTTCCTGTGCCATCCGCTGTTTGCAGAGAGATACCGTCTCAGCGGACCGCTCGCGCACATCTGCGGGAAGCGTTTTGTCCGCGCATCGGCCCTCGGCCTCGACCAGAATTTGCAGCAACATCGCAAGGGTCATGTCTAGCTCTCCAATAGATACCCTATTATAACCCATGTTGGAAGATTTGTAGGAGGCTGCGCCCCCGGAGAACACCTATTAGTTCATCACGACCGTTCCGGCCCCGCAAATCCCTCGAACCTTCACAAAGCAAGGGGGCGACGGATCACCCGTTGCCGTGCTTGCACCCTCGCCCGCCCTGAAAAGCAGAAACCACGCCACTGCATGCACAGCGCGCTGGACCCACGTCACGCCGTGATCAGGCGGAGCGGCCACAGCACGCTTCTGATTGGCTATGGACGCACCCTGACTTCCAAGTGATTGGTGCCGGAAATCTCATGATCGCGAACTTCCAAGTACGCCTGCGCACGCACTAAGTCGCCAAGCTTCGTGTAGCCATAATTTCGCGGATCGAACGAGCTATGCGTCTGCACGATGTACCCGCCGACACGCCCCAAGCGGGACCAGCCGCTATCTCTCTCCGTTTCCCGTATGGCGGTACACAGAAGCTCTTTCAAGGGCGGAAGGTCAGGCACGCCGGACACCACACCCGACTGCCCGTTCGGTGCGGACTTCTTCAGCACTTCGAAGTAGATGAACTTGTCGCAAGCCGCGATAAATGGCGCGGGCGTCTTGCGCTCTCCGAGGCCGTACACGACCAACCCGGATTCCCGTAGACGAGTGGCTAGACGAGTGAAGTCGCTGTCACTCGACACAATGCAGAACCCATCCACATTGCCTGCGTACAGCAAGTCCATCGCGTCAATGATGAAGGCGGAATCCGTCGAATTCTTGCCTTGGGTATAGGCAAACTGCTGGATCGGCTGGATAGCATGGCGATGAAGCTCGACCTTCCAGCTACCAAGCTGCGGCGTCGTCCAATCACCATAGGCTCGTTTGACGGTGACGAGGCCGTACTTGGCCACCTCATCCAGCAACTGCTTTGCCATCGCTGCGGACGCATTATCTGCATCGATCAAGACCGCAAGGCGTGGGGTATCTGCACTCGACATTTGTATCGCAACTCCAGTGGACCAGCCATGAATCGGAACAAGCGCTAACGCCACCAGGGAACTCGGCAGCCGTGCCATTTTGTATCTAAATACGTCTATTTTCAAGACAGGGCGTTTGCCCCCGGCCAGAGCTGCCTATGCGCTCGCCTACTGAGAAGGACTACCTGCCGCACAGGCGATGCTGGGCGCACACGCGCAGATCGCGCCCTGTTAAATGGCCCCGCGCGTTGAGGCATAGATAGTTATGCCCTGGCGATCCACATCTTGCAGTGAGCGACCGGCTATCCGGTGAGGGGGCGCTTGCCGACCTTGCAATCCCGGCATCTTGAGCGCCGCACGGGCGAGTCTGGCCACAAGCTGCGCCCCGCCCGGCAAGGCTCACCATGCATGAATTAGGCGATTCGCTTGGCGTCCATGTTGTAAGCGGAACCCTTCACCTTCCGCGCAACGGCGATTGCCGTGTTGAAGCTGTGCCACGTCGTAAGGGCCACACCATCCCACACATGGAATTGCCCCACGCCGCGAGTATTGGCGTGTTCGATTGCAACCTTCAATTCTTGCGTCAGCATGATGCCTGCTCCAATGGTCCCGGCTATCCGGGGCGTAGCTGTTAGATAGCGATCTGCCCAGCGCTGATCTGCGCATCGACAAAGGCCTCGACGGTATCCGGCGTGAGCGCCAGGATTTGCGCGGCCAGATCGTGCCCTGCGGGTACGCGCAAGTGGCAGAGGTTGTTCATACCGACCGCAGCGCCCCCGCCAGCAGTGTGAGCGACATAGTACTCGCCAGTGTCGAAAACGAAGGTCGTGATGCGGTGGATGTTCATGGCGATGCGCTCCAATGCTGATGTGTCGATCCGGGCGGGTGGTTATGCTTCGGGCGCGGCCTGCTCGATCAAACGGCGCACCACGAAAGGGTCATCGCTGGACGCCACAGGCGTAGCCGCCTCTTCACCCGTGCGGATGTCCTTGGTGTGGAAAGTCATCTTGGTGCCCTTCTCGCGCACATCGATACGGATGACTTCCAAGAAGTCGATCAAGTCTCCCACGCCCACCCCAGATGCAGGCGTTTGAACGTACTTGCGGCCCAGACCCTTGGCCACGACCTGGGCGGCTAGGATGCTCTTGCCCAGCTCGTTGCGGATCTCGTCGTTGTCGGCCCCAAGCTGGTGAAGCTCGCCACACTTCTCCGTGACGGCGAAGGGCCACGTATGCGCCACGCCCACGACGCCCTCGGATTCGATCACCAGCACATCGCCCTTCTTGACGGCGGGATCAGATTGGGTCGCGTCATAGGCCTGGCCGGAACTTTGGAAATTGTGGACGGCGAGCCGATCATTCGCGGCGGTCCCGGTGCGGCGGGTCGCTTCGTTGTCTTCGGGCTGCGCAAGCGCCGCTTCCACGGCATCGCAGACATCATTGATGCTGTCCGGATTGCGGCAGTACCCCAGCCAGACCCATTCGAGCGCCCCGCATTCGGTCGCGGTGGTCAGCGCCGCGCTGAGGGCTTTGAGCGCTTGAGTGTGTTCGGGTGTCATGTCGATCCTGCGGGCGGGTGTGGTCACGGTGGGGGCGGGCGTGGGCGACGGACTAGCGCAGCGCGAAACGCGGCTTCATGTCCGAATAGACACGCTCGAACCAGTCCAAGGAATCCAAGTCGTGCGATTTCAGGTCGGCTGCACGCCACGTAGGCGAATTCAAAATGCGACGCCCCGACTCCACGTTGCGCCACTCCACGGTGCCGTTCTCGATGGACAGGACATTCTCAATTTCCGTGCCAGTGATGGCACTGGTGTAGAAGGCGGCTACCTGCATGGCATTCCTCATCCAAAACATTATTTTAACCCATATATGCCCGTTGCGCTTCGGGTGCGCGCCTGCGTAACAGTTTCGATGCGATTTAGCCAAGCTGGCGCTGCCGCCCCCACCGAATCCCCATGCGCAGTGAATGGCGCGGTTCGCCCCCGCAGTCCGTGAGCAGCGCCCGCCCCCGGGCGACAGGCTGACCCTCACAAAGAAAGGCTGGGCAGGCTCCCTAGGTGGCGGCACCGCTGTGCGCCAGCGCGCCCTGTGCAAGAGTCACGCGGCTGTGCTGTCGCGCTCCGGGTGTCCCGACCATCCACGGTCGTTGTCCTGCGTGTGGTCACTGAACGGGCAGGTTTGGTCCTGGCAGAGGCCGTCCGCCAGCAGCTCGCCGTCGCAGCGCTGGCACGCGGCACGCGTTTCGGTGGCCTTGCTGGTCGTGGGTTCATGGTGTGCATTCATGGGCTATTCCTCGGTGTGGATGTGCGACAGCGACCGCCTCGACCCGCCTGCGGACGAAGGTTGATGCTGTCTGGTGAGCGAGCTATGTCTCCGGCCCGCCCTCTTCGATGGGCTCTTCCGAATCAGCATAGATAGTTATGCCATGCCGATCCGTTTCTCTCCCTGGCGACTGCGTACTAAGTGGGCGGGATTTGGGCGGCAACCCGGCCTTCCCTGCGCGGCTAGATGCGCGCCCCCGGCTACAGCTCGTTGCTGCGATCACAGGCCTGTACGCGCGCTTCGACCAGGACGAGCCGGGCGCAGGCGTCAGGCAGCGTGCGCAGCCGGGTCCGCGAGCGGTTCACCGATCAGGTCGCACGGCTCAATGGTGTCGTCGTAGTAGGACCATCCGCCATTCCAGGTGGCGACATACCATTTCGTGCCATCGCCCGGGACGCGCCTGTCCAGCTTCACCAGCGAGCCGTCAACGTGCCGCAGGACCATTTCGGCCTCCAGCTCGTTGCGGCGTTCGTACCAGTCGTGATTCATCGTCGTTCCTTCGGGGTAAAGCGTGGTTCAGTCGCGTTCGAATTCCCCGCGAGCCGCAGGTTCGGGCAGCAGGCTGGGTTGCTAGGCGGCGGGCTTGCGGTTGTTCACCAGGAACAACACGCCGGGTTCATCCGAGCGGAAGACAGCCAGCCATTGCTGCGCCGATTCTTCCGTCACTTCGCGTTCGGCCTGCCAGAAATTGCCGCGCGCGTGGCTGTGTCGCTTGCTCCACAGGGTGAGTTTCTTGGCCATGTTCATTGCTCCGGGTCGTGCTGCCCCGACGAAACGGGGCGGGTTGTTAGGCGGTAAGCGCGGCCAGCAATTCGTCGTCCGTCATGTCCGAAACGGGCGTTTCGGGCGGCATTCCCAGGCGGGCGCGTTCGTCTGCGATTTCCTTTTCGATTTGCTTGATCCAGACGGCGCGCATGTCTTTTTCCGACTGCTTGACGGCTCGCGACAGGCGCGATGACTCGTTCGCAAGTCGGACATTCAGGGCGGACAGGTGCGAAGTGTCTTGCATGTCGTTTGCTCCGATAGCCCCGGCCCGCCAGGGCTGGGATGGTCAGTGTTGAACTTCTTCGAAGTCAAAGCCGCCTGCTACCGCTTGCTCGTAGGTGTAGCCTGCGTTGTTCAGGGCGGATTCGTAGCGGTCTTCGAAGATGCCGAAAGCAACGTCGGATTCTTGGTCGGGCACCGACAGACCGGATTCCTCTGCGCTCTTGCGGCATTGCGCAATGCACTCATCGGAGACAAACACGGTCGCGACAACAGGGCGAACGCCATCGGCCTTGTTGATACTGCCCAGGATTTTGTAAGAGATCGCCATGTCGTTGATTCCGGTGCAGCCCCGGCGAACCAGAGCGGGTGTGATTACTCGGCGGCGGCTTCGAGGTTGCTGATCGCGTCATCAAAGCTAGACTGGATATCGTCAAGCGCGCTGATAGCGTCATCCATTTGCGACACCGCTTGCTCAGCGGCCTGACCCTTTTCGCCTTGCTGGAAGCTTTCGGGCATGTTGTCGAAATATTCCTGCTCTTCGTCTTTGAGGGCTTCGGCGTCGTCCCTGATCGACTCGGCGAGCGACTTGAGTTCTTCCATACGGGCGACGATGGCGGCAAGTTGTTGACGGCGAGCTTTATTCATCGTGTGTTCTCCGGTGGCCCCGCAGAAGCCGGGCGCGGTTGATCAGGCAGCTTCCAGCGCGCGCCAGGAACGCGTGGCCATCCAGCTCGTGCGGGTCTTGCCGTCGCGCTCCCAGGTGTAGTAGGCACGCGCCCCCTCGGTGTGCTTGAAGGTCAGGACGTTGCCGCTTTGATCCTTGCGCTGCTCGCCCTTGACCAGCGGCGCGGGGGCTTCAGCGCGCTCGACCTCTTGCAGCGGCTGGCCATGAACGCGGTCGGCCAATGCTTGCAGATCATTGGCGGTGCGCTCGCCCAGCTCGGCGCGGCGCTTCGTTTCCCAAACAGCGCTTTCGAGCGCGCTGATCTGGTGGTGCTCGGGCGCTTGTGCGTAAGGCACCATTTCATCCACATAGCCGCGCTTTTTCTCGTCAAGGACGCGTCGGCCAGAGCGCGCGGTGTCGGGAAATGCTTTGCCGCTTTCCAGCGCGACCGCATGAGCGCGCAGATCCACGACTTGCTTGCGGATGGAGCGGATGAGCGAATCCGTGACGGTGCGCTCCACTTCCAGGGGCGCGTAGACGTGGCCACCACAAACGCCACTGAACCAGCCACCCTTGCCGCGTTCCTTCACCTCGTAGCCGTGCTTGCTCATGCGGCCATCCACAACAGCCTGGATGCGTCCGCAGCATTGGCAATGGCCGCGAAGCTGGATTTTCTTGGTGGTGGTCATGTCTGGGTGGCTCCGTTGGCGCAGCTTGCCGGGCGGCGGCGGTCTGCCGCGAAATCAATCAACAGACATTATTTTAACCCATATCGCCGGGTATTACCGTGCCCTTCCCGCCCGTAACAGTTTCGATGCGCGCGGGCCGCCCTGGCTGCGCCGCCCCCGGCCTGCATCTACATGGCCACTGACGCGCACGCCCATCGATGGCGGCGGCGCGGTCCGGCCCGGCTCGCTCTTGGCGCGCCGCCCCCGGGCGCGAATGCGGACCGTGCCCAGGTGCAAGCTACGGCCCAGCATTCGATCCTGGCTGCCCGACCGCCCTTGCCGACCGGCTTTCCCGAGCGTCCTTCTCGCCCGAGCGGCGCGGCGGCCCAAGACATAGATAGTTATGCCATGCCGAGCCGTTTCTTGCCTTGGGCGACCGACATTCTGATGGGGGACCATTTGGCGCTTCGGCATCCTGGCGCTTCGGCATCCAGCGCAGTGGCCAACCTGAAGACGGCCAGATGCTCTGTGGGCATCGCCGGGGCGCTGGGCAAGCGTGTCTCATGCTGTCACAGCATATGGCGCTGGGAGCTGCCCTATCGCGCCTAGCGCCCCTGCCGCGCCATCTGCGTCAGATCGGCAACGATTTGCTCCGCCGTGCGCGACCGAACGAGCACCGCAAACACAGGCTTTGCCGCGCCAGCGACAGGCGGCGTCAGCAGGTTGAACAAGTCCCGCCCCAGCATTCGCGAGATTGGACAGCGCTGGACCGTGGCAGTCCGGCCATTCGTGAAGTCTACGGTCATGCTGTCGTCGTCGGCCTGGATGCGCGCCACACCCGGGATATCGGCCCAGCCCTGCCCCGGCTCACTGAAGGCCTGCCCCAG
This sequence comes from Achromobacter sp. 1012554356, assembly GCF_059760815.1. Lineage (NCBI taxonomy): Bacteria > Pseudomonadati > Pseudomonadota > Betaproteobacteria > Burkholderiales > Alcaligenaceae > Achromobacter > Achromobacter sp. 1012554356. Next base: position 101,914 of record NZ_JCBANC010000018.1, read on the forward strand.
CGCCCCCGCGTCTGTGCTGCTGGGCGTGGTGCCGGGATTCGGATTGAAATCGCCCGCCACGTCCTGACCGCTCACAGGTCGAAGCACGACAGCTCGCCTTGCAGGCGTTCGGCGGCGCGCTTCATCTTGCGCCAGTGTTTCGCGAGGTTCATCGCGGCGGCGACGGCTTCGGCGTCTTCCTTGCGGGAGAACAAAGCCGATCCGTCCAGGCCACCGATGAAATACCCGCCCCCGTTGTCGAACGCTTCGGCGGTGTAGTCCGTGCTGCTGTCCAGCGCGTCCAGGGCGTCACGAGAGACTTTTTTCTTTGCCATGGTGCCTTCCTCCGGCTCAAGCAAACTGCGCCGCTTCGCTCGCGGCCATGTCGCCCTGGTACTGATCGAAGCCGCGAAGCCAGTCGGCGGCGCGGGCCTTGTCGCGTGCCTGTCCGAGGGCGGCGGCGTCATAGCCCGCCTGAAAGCTTGTGGACTGGCGGTTAAGCCAGAGCTGGTGTTCGCTCATAGTTGCTTCGCTCCGATGGTCCCGGCGAGCCGGGCGGGAAATGGATGCGTCCTGGGCGGCGAAGAGGTGGCCACCCAGCCGCTTGCTGATCAGTCGTCCTGGCGCGGGGTGGCGATGCCGAACTCGTCGGCCAGCGCATTGCTGGCGCGCGTGGCGGCGTCGTTCGCTTCCCGCACTCGCTCCTGCGAGTAGCCGTCTTTCTGGGCACCGTGATAGCGCAAGGACTGCTGCGCTTGGTGCCAGTTCCCGAACAATTGCTGGATCCGCTGGGCGTGTTCCTCGGTGATCTTCTTTGCCATGGTCATTGACTCCGTTTGAGAGCTTGCAATTGGTGGGCGGCGTCGGCTGTACAGCCTACAGCGCCACCCGCGCTAGTCGGCGCTGGTAAGCATGAAGGTGTCGCCGTCAGGCTCCAGCGTCATGCCCGTCTCGGCATCCCCCATCCCGGTCGCCCAGGCGATCAGATCGCGCTTCTCGGCAAAGATGTAGGGCATCTGCTCGCCCGCGTTCATCGGGATTGCGATCTTCCCTTTGGCGGCGCGCATCGCACGCGCAAGGTCAAATCCGGTCATGGCCATCGGCTCCAAGACGCCCCGGCGATGCCTGGGCGCGGTCATTATCGCGGTCGCGATCCCGGGTGCGGCAATCGGGATCAGAACAGTCATTATAACTCATGCGGCGCGCGCTGGCCTGCCCATGCACGCCGCGCAACACTCTTTCCCCGCTCGCAAAGCGCCGCCAAAGCGATCCAGCGACACGGCCTAGCATCGTCCGCGTGCCCGCGATGCCGCATCCAGGCGCGCGCTCCCCCTCTTCTTTGTCAGGGTTGCCTTTCCGGCCATCACGCCGCCACCTCTTCCCCCACGGCAGTCCACGAAAGCGCCCCGGCAGCGCAAGGCGATCAGACCCATCGCGCCCTTCCCGTCGAGCGCGTCGTCCGCCCGGCAGAGCGCCCCTCAAAAAATTTGGCCCGACCCATTCGACAAATCATTTCCCTTGTAAGGGAAAAAGGCCTCGATCAGGCAACACCTTGTTGAGAACGCTGAATACCTTACGCCAGGATAGACAACGACCGAATCAGCGGTAAAGGCTAGATAGCCACGCAGACGTACCACGCCTGGAGATCTCGACCATCACAAAGAGCGAGGGGGCCAGGAGGGGGCAGCCTAGTCTCAAAACGCAGAAGGCAGACACAGGCCGGATACAGCAAATCAACCCGAGGCACGTCCGCGCGCTTCTCGGAAGGCAGAGCACCCGTTGCCTCAGAACCCGGCATGAGCACCAATGGGTCCAACCAGTCCAGAGGCGACACGATCACTGAGCGCAGGCACGCACACACCCATGCGGCTTGCCTCAGCGTCAGTCAGACAGGCGGCGACATTGCCCCCATAGCGATTGCCATATGCAGGAGAGTGGCATGCTGACCCATAGGCCGAATCCCCGACACAGGGGAGAGCGACAGGAAAGCATGCATGGCCTGCTCCACCTGAAGCGAAGCGTCAGTAGTGTCAAAAATGGGCAGCAATGATTACGAGGCAAAAGAGAGCGAGAGCGTATCCCTGAGAGATAAGGGCAATGACACAAGCGTCCGTATCGATCCCTTCCCATAAGCCCCCAGGTGCATAGCGTCCCGTACCAACCGACGAAGAGGCAGATACGTACGCCGCATCTTCATGCACAGGCCTGCCAAAGCGAGTGGCCATGTATGGAATTCAACCTGCTTGGGAAAAAGCGAAGACGACACGAAATCGGTCGGAACAATTACGCACCAAAACGGCTGAGTTCACGAATGCGCATCAACGCAGCGCCCGGCCTTCGTGCAGAGCGGCTGGTGCCCCTGATCGGTAGCTTACGTCGGCACCCGGCAAGCAACCTCGGCATTCTCCAGTGCTTGTTCGCATCCCCGCCGCACCGCATGCCACCGTACTTTGGAAGGGTCTTTGAAAAGGTCTTTGGAGGGTCTTTGGAGGGGGCAAAAAGCCCATTGGGACATAGGCAAAAACAGCAGCCTCAATTAAAATTGCATTGCACAATACAACACAGCGGAGTATCCGTGGCCTCTTCCCCGACCATCGACACCTACCCCGAACTGCAACGCGCCTATTCCTTCTTCAACGAGCACCTTTTCGACGGCAAGCTCACTCCCCCGCTGTTCACGCTCGAAAGCCATGTTCGCTTTCGCGGCTACTTCGCCAAGAACAAGTTCGTTTCCAGCGATGGCAAGCGTAAGACGCATCAGATCGCTTTGAACCCGGCCAGCTTTCACGAGCTGAGCGTCAAACAGAACCTGTCCACGCTCGTCCACGAAATGTGCCATCAATACCAATCCGACTTCGGGGAAGAGTCGCGGCGCTGCTATCACGACAAGCAGTGGTCCGGCTACATGCTGGAGCGCGGCCTCATCCCGTCCGACACGGGCCTGCCGGGCGGCAAGCGCACGGGGCAAAGCATGACCCACTACATCGAAGAAGGCGGGCGATTCGACATCCTGGCGAAACAGCTCATCGCCGAAGGCTTTGACTTCGCGTGGCATGACCCGTACACCTTTCGAGCGCGTCGGGCAACCGACAAAGCGCGGTTCATCGCATCGAACACGCGAACGGCAACCGGGGGCGCGGCAGCCATGCCGCTCGGGACCACCGTCGCCACGCCCCGGTCCACGCACCCCGTCGAGCCTGGGCCTGTGCTCATCACGCTTGGTGGCTCGACCGAACCCTACAACTCGTCGAACCGCGTGAAGTTCATCTGCATGACCTGCTCGCAGCAGTGCTGGGGCAAGCGCGGCCTGAAGATCAATTGCGGCAACGACGGCTGCGGCAACCGGCCCTTGCAGGCCGAAGCGGATTACTGAGCAGGCGGCTCAACCTGCGCCGACCAAACCTCCGCAAAGAAGAGGGGGCGCAATGGCCCTCCCCCTGGTCAAGAACGGCAGCGCCTTTGGGAAGGTCTTTGGAAAGGTCTTTGCAGTGGTCAAACCGGCCCTAACTGGATGATGCCGTCCGACTGATTAGAGGGGGCGCAAACCGATTGATCTGACCATCGGACATGCTCAACTAAACCGCCGAAATAAGTTGAGCATACTGAGCAGCGCAATTCCGTCCTGAGCGCCCACAAAAAAGCGTCCCCTGAAGGACGCTTCGATGAGTCTGCGAACTCGCCGTGGCGGCGATCTATTCGGGCACCTTTTCGGCGCTCACCTTGAAAGCGCGACTGAACGGTTGCACGTACAGAGCGTCCAGTTTTTCGACTCGGGCTGAGGCTGTCTTGACCGATTCGCGGAAGCCGGAACTGACACTGCGCAGCCGTACCATGAGGTGCGCCCTTTCTGCGATCAGCGCCTCGGCAGTCGTGCAAATCACCTTCACCGTTTCGTAGTGTTCTTCGAACAGCCCGGTTCGTTTCAGGGAACGCGACCCCCAACCTCGCGTCACTCGCTTGGAGAACCAGCCGACGTTGCCTTTCTTCCGGTACATGATTCTAAGTTCCGGGACCGACCCGTCCCGGTTCTGCACGAAGGCTACTCGCATCTTTCCGGAGAGGCCTTGGGGCTGAAGAGCATCCATGAAATCGTCCAGCTCTTTGAGCGCGAAATCGATCTTCTGGACCATCTTTTCCAGCGTGTCGAAATTGGCCAGGAATGCCTCTTTATGGCGCTCGAATACACCGTCTGCCAAATCGATAACCCCCACCCCAAACTGATTACGATGATTAAGCGGTGATGATACCCCAAACCGTATACGAGTCCGGGGGCGCAAGAACGAGTTCGCGCAGTGAGAGCCAGCGCTGGACGTGCGCCCCGCGCCGATCATGCGAACGCGGGGGCGCGCAACTCGGAACGGTGGGGCATAACAGCGAGCCGCGCCCCCCTCCTACCCCCCCCCTCCTTTGCAGGGGCTTAGTCCGAGGAATTCAAGCTGCCGGACATGGCAACGGATCGCCAGCAGCGGCATCCCTGGACAATCCGCAGATCCCGCTAGGGCTACTCGGTAAGGCCAACCCGCCAGCCCTTGGTCGGTAGCTGAGCGCCGATGCGCAGCATGGATGACCGATGGACGCGACGCGGAAGAAAGCCGACCCAAAGCTACGAACAGAGGCAAACCTAACCAGCCTTCCTATGGTTCGATATGCGATAGGACGCTCGTCGTCCGTCGAGCGTAGCGACTCGCCGCAGAACCCGGCCAAGCTCGGCAAGGCAAGTTCGCCACAAGAATCGACCGCAATCCTCTGGCCCCCGCCACTCGCCCGCACGGTCCGCGATGGCGAGCGCCACGGTCTTTTCGCCACATGCCCGCACCGCCTAAACCAAGGCACTCTCGCCCCAAAATACCCGAAACGCTATGCGCTTTGTTGAGCACCTAAGCGCTTCGATAGTTGAGCACCTAAGCGCCGTTAGTTGAGCATGTTAGAGGCCAGTTGCGAGCACATGTTGGTGCCCCGATTGCTGTCTCAGCGTCCGATTTCCGATGCGAATTCGCTTGCTCTGCATCCCCCTGTACCCCCCCCCCTCCATTTCTGTCTCTACC